>DATDEV010000328.1:0-5359 GCA_036522995.1 Polyangiaceae bacterium | reverse complement strand
AATGGGTGACGCCTGAATCGGCGGGGAATTTGCGCCTGCGCGTCGCGGTTATTGGATACGTGCACGTATCCAAAAAGGAAGTGGGTGACGCCTGAATCGGCGGGGAATTTGCTCCTGCGCGTCGCGGTTATTGGATACGTGCACGTATCCAATAAGGGACCGGGAAGTGAGATAAGAGCGCGGACGAGGTTTGGTTGTTGGATACGTACACGTAGTGAATCGAGGTTTTACAAAACCCACCCAGTGGAGATCAGCACGCGGGGACCAGGGCGTGGGGACAGAACGCGGGGACAGAACGCGCGCATCAGCACGCAGGCATCAGCACGCGGAGACAGAACGCAGGCATCAGCACGCGGGCATCAGCACGCCGGGACCAGGGCGTGCGGCGCGGTGACTGGGAGGACTTTGAGCGGCGAGGCGCCCTAGGCGCGACCGGCTGCGGCGGCGAGTTGTTCGAGGTGCGTTGCGGCGCGCGCGGCTCCGCCGGCGGCGACGACTGAAGTGCGCACTGTTTGGGCTTTTGCCCAGTAGCCGAAGCGGGCTTTCAGCGCCGTCGCGATGGCGGCTGCGTCGAGCTTGGCCTTCGGGATGGGAGCGGGGCCGACGCCCAGCTCGGCCATGCGTCGCCCATGAAAGAATTGGTCGACGATGTGCGGCACCACTAGTTGCGGCACGCCTGCGCGTAGGGCGGTTGCGGTCGTGCCGGCGCCGCCGTGGTGCACGATCAGGTCGACGCGCGGGAAGAGTGCGGCATGATCGGTGTCGCCGATTGCGAACACGCCGGGCGGTAGCTCGCTCTCTGGGGGGGCGCCGGGCAGGAACAGCACCACGCGTGCGCCGTGCTGTTCGAATAGCTCGCAGGCCATTTGCACCACGCGGCCGCGATCCACGCTCGGCATGCTGCCGAAGCCCAGGTAGACCACGGGCGAGGCGCCTGCCGGGCCATCACCGGCGCCGCGCAGAAAGCGCTCCAGCAAATCGGGCAGGGGCCGCGCCTGCTCGGCGCTCGCCACGATCGCCGGCACCTGCACATTGCTGCCTGGCACGTCGCCCGGCAATTTCCCGATCACCTCGTCCTGCGCCAGGATCACCTCCGAGCCGTGGATCGCCAGCCACGACCCCCGATAGGCCTTCAGCCCCACCTGGCGCCGCAGATTATTGAGCACGCCGCCCAGCCCGAGCTCGAACAGTTGCGTGAAGGTTCCCCACAGCGCGCGGTTGACGAGCTTGGGCAAACCGAACACCGGCATCACCGCCGGCGCGTGCTCGGCCGAGTGCATGGCGCTCAGCGAGTAGCAGCAGAACACGTGCGGCACGCCGAGCTTGTCCGCCAGCATCTTGCCGCCCAAGCTCAACCCGGCGGACACGACCACGTCCGCATCGTGCTCGGCCGCGAACAAGTCACGCACGCTGCGCTCGGTGTTGCGGCGTAGGAGCGCGATCTGCCCCGGCAGCGCCACCAGCGGATGCCGCTCGGTCATGCCGCTGTTGTTCACCAGCAGCTCCATGATCGAGTCGCCGATCGGAATGAAGCGAAAGCCGCGCTGCCCTGCCGCCTCGGCAAAATCAGGTGGCGCCGCGATGGTCACGGCGTGGCCGCGCCGCATCAGCTCCGCTCCGAGCAAGAGCTGCGGTTGCACGTCACCGCGCGAGCCGACCGGTACCAGCAGCGCCTTCACAGCACCTCGGTGCGCAGCGGCATGCAATCCAGCGCCGGCACGAGTGTCATGGTCGCGACCGCGTGACGCGCCACCTCCGCGTCGTCCCAGTGCACCGGTACGCCCTCACCCTTCTGGTAGAGCGGCACCATGTCGGCGTAGTGCCGCGAAAGCGGATTGCCCGATTGCCCGCCCAGCAGCACGTAGCGCGACGCGCCCCAGTTGCCGATGTCGATCACCGAGCGCAGGTGCGCGGTCACGGTCGAATGCCGCAGCGGCTCGTAGAACTCCAGGCCGGCCTGGTTGACGGTCGTGCCGTCGCCCCAGCCCGGTATTGGCCCGACGTTGAAGATCTGCGCCAGCGGCTTCTTGTCGCCGAAGCGGTGCTTCAAGGTCAGCGGCCGAATGCTGCCCCACGCCCAGGCCGCATCGTCGTTGCCGAAGCGCTCGCGCAGCTGTTTGACCGCCTCCGACAGCGCTCCCGTCAGCTCGTCGTCCCACGACTCCACGTAGCCGGGTGGCCGCTGCCGAATCATGCGCACCACGAAGCTGGCGCGCCGCGCATTCAAGCAGGTGCCGGGGATCAGCTTCATCACGCCCTTGCCCGACGCCCATTGAAAGCTGTTCGGCGCCACGCTCCGGCACACGCGCTGATTCACCGCCGCCATGAACAGCTCGTACACGCTGGCTGCCGCCGAGTCGCCCGACACCTGTCCGTCCCAGTGCCTGAGCAGCTCGAGCCCGCGCCGCCCGTCTTCGTCCGCTGGCGTGATGCCGAGCAGGCTCGGCCGCACCTCGTCGAAGGCGCCGCTCCACACGTCGGTTTGCATCGCCAGCATGCGCGGCACCGTCCAGTCGCTCAGCGCCCCCAGCTGCGCGGCGATGCGCCGCTGCCGGTAGCCATCGAGCCAGTCGTGCCCCAAGAACTCCACGCTGTCGCGATCGGCCACGGGCTTGTTGTTGGCGCAGCACACGAAGCCGCCGTCCGGGTTGCGGCTCCAGGGCAGCTCGTCACTGCGGGCGATGGAGTCCCAGCCCACGTCAGGCCGCCAGCCGGGCATCGGCAGCGAGCCGAAGCCCGAGCGGCGCCGGGGCGCCTCGGTCGCCAGCACCCAGCCCACGTCCTTCGCATCGGCATAAATCAGGCTGTAGGAGCAGCCGGCGGAGGCTCCGCACGCCGCCCGGAATTCGTCGAAGCTCTTCACCTTGTGAAAGGCGAGCAGCGCCCTGGTCGGCCGTGGCTCGAGCCAGGTGGCGGCGAACGACAGCGCGTTGGCGCGCCCCGGCGTCGGCAGTGGCGAGAAAATCGTCGCGTCCTCGTCGCCCTGGCGCGCCACGATCGTGCCGCGTGGCGTGCGAATCACCCTCAGGGGTACGGCCGTCTGGCCCTTGACCGGAATCATTTCGACGTGCTCGCGGCAGGCCTCGAACAGGTCGCCGTAGCGTACCTGGCTGCCATCCGGGCTCAGCTCTTCCAGGAACAGATCGGTGTTGTCGACCTGCGCGGCGGTCGAGCCCCAGGCCGCCGTCCCGTTGTGGCCGGTGATGAAGGTCGGGATGCCGACGATGCTGATGCCGGCCACGGCGAAGGTCGGACACTTCACGCGCACCAGGTAGCCGAGGTTCGGCAGCGACGCGGGCAGGTGGGGATCGTTTGCGAGCAGTGCGCGCCCGGTGGCGCTCTTGTGCGCCTGCACGGCCCAGGCGTTCGAACCGCCCGACGTGCCCAAAAATTCGCGCAGCGCCTCGAGATCGCTGGCCACGAAGTCGGCGCGCGGCGGGCCGGAGGGCACGCCTGGCGGCGACGTCAGCGGCAGGTCAGCGCGCCAGCTCGCGTCCAGCTTGGAGGCGGCTTCGGCGCCGTCACGTGTGGCGATCACGAGCCGCGCCAGCTCCACGTCCCAATTCGAGGGCAGGAAGCAGCAGGTGAGCAGTCCCAGCGCCAGCACATCGCTCGGCTGCCAGAGGCTCGGCTCGCAGCGCAACAGCGCGTGCTCGTGTGAGCGTGGCAGATCGCGATTGGTGAGCGCGGCGTTTAACCCCGCGCAGTAAGCGACGAGCTGGTCGCGCGCATCGGCGTCCAGCGTCGGCAGCTGCGACAGCGCCGCGCGGTGCACCCCGATCAGCCGTACGGCGCGATCGATCGGTAGGCCGGCCGCGCCCAGCAGCTCCGACAGCGTGCCGCGCGTCAAACGCAGGGTGATCTCGAGCTGGCCTGCTCGATCCTGCCCATGACAGAAGCCCAGACCAAACCAGGCGTCGTACTCGTCGTCGGCGTCGACATACGCCACGCCGTGCTGATCGCGTCGCACTCGGACGGTGCGACGGCAACCGACCAGGTGCCTACCGCCCGAATTCGTCAGGCGTCGACCGAGCAGAGCAGCCAGCGCCGAAGTAGCAAAATTCACGGCGATTCAGATAGTACGAGAGCGCTCTCTCGAGCAAGCAACGCGCGCCCTCTCGCGGATTCGGGCTCCCTCGCCACACTCCATGGCGCTGCTTTGAGCCCCTTGCGTGCGGGCACGTACGTTGCCTTACAAATAACTTCGCAGCGTCTGTACGAATCAACGAAGGAGAAGGACATGCCGAAACCGCTGAAGGAATGGACCGTGCATCCCCACGGCCCGCTCACGCAGCTCGACGAGGGGTTATTCACGGTGGTGGGGGAGCTGCAGCTGCCGCTCGGCGCTTTTCCACGCCGCATGACCGTGGCGCGCCTGCGCGACGGGCGTCTGGTCATCTACAGCGCCATCGCGCTCGACGAGCACGCCATGACCACCCTGGAAGAGATCGGCGAGCCAGCGTTTCTCATCGTGCCTGGCGACCTGCACCGCATGGACGCCAAGATCTGGAAGGATCGCTACCCGCAGCTGTTCGTGGTCGCGCCGCGTGGGGCGCGCGAGCACGTGTCCGAGGTGGTGTCGGTGGACGCCGACCACGTCACGTTCAACGACCCGAACGTGCGCTACATCACCGTGCCGGGCACCGCCGAGCGCGAGGCTGCGCTGCTCGTCAAACGCCTCGGTGGCTCGACCTTGGTCGTCAACGACCTGATCTGGAACGTGCAAGATCGCCCCGGATTCGGTGGCTGGGTGTTTCATGCGCTGGGGCTATCGGGAGGTGCCCCGGTCATCCCTTTCGTCGCCAAGCTGCATTCCATCGAGGACCAGGCCGCGCTCCGCGACCAACTCCAGGCCTGGGCACGCCTCGGTGATTTGCAGCGCATCGTCGTCTCCCATGGCGACGTGATCGAGACCGAAGCGCCGATCGTGCTTCGCCAGCTCGCCAGTCAGCTCGCTGCATGACACCGAGCTGACTGGAAAAGTTTCGCAACTGCTACGCGCCGTGACCGAATCGCCTCGCATGACGATCATCGGACTGAGTGGTGCCCGCGGACCACGCTATCAGGCAGAATTACTACTCACTTTTGTCATCCTCTCTCGTGAGGATCGGTGTACGCCGAGCCAGGAGAGCGAGCGATGAGACAGCACCTGGGGCTGGCAAGCGTTTTGTTCGGCGCAGCGGCGAGCTTCGTCGGCGCGTGCTCGGACGAGTTTTCTGATTGCGAATCGCTGCGCAATTGCTCGACAGGTGACTCAGCTGTGGGCGGCGCGGGCGGCACCGACAGGAGTGGAGAAGCGGGCGACGGAGGCGACGCTCTGCCCGGCGGCGGTAGCTTGGCGAGCGCAGGCGCAGGCGCA
>DATDEV010000327.1:0-3214 GCA_036522995.1 Polyangiaceae bacterium | reverse complement strand
AGATTGGCTGCGCCGTTCGCGCCAAGCTGGACGAGCGGCTGAATCTTTCGTCGCTTTCGTCGGCCATCCGCCAGCCGGTGGCTCGGCTGTGCCGCTTCGGGATCGCCGCGCGCGGCGTCGTGTTCGCAATTACGGGCGCCTTTCTCGTTTATGCCGCCGCTACCAGCGACCCTCGGCAAGCCAAGGGATTTGGCGATTCGCTGCGAGCGCTCCTAGAGGCTCCGTTCGGGAGGGTGCTCCTCGGCAGCGTTGCGCTCGGGCTGATCGCCTTCGGCGTCTACCAGCTCGTCGAGGCCCGCTACCGGCGTCTCGCCGGGCTTCAGCGCAACTAGCAGGCGCTCACGTTCACCTTCGCCAGCCCGGCCAAGGTGACCTGGCTGCGAACGTGAGCCGCTCAAGCCGAGCGCCGCGCAGCGCGCGTCGCGGCGGCGATCTCTTTGAGCGCGCTGGCAGGCACGCTTTCGCCTTCGACCCAGGCCATGAGCGCGGGCTGCCAGGCCTTGGCCCAGCTCGCGCTCAGCCGCTCCCGCAAGAAAGCAGCGAACAGCGCATCGAGGAGCGACGTGAGCTGCGCGATGAGCTCGGTGCGCTCCAAGAGCGCGTCGTCGCCCTCCTCCTTGAGCACGGCCGGCAGCGCGCCCGCGCCGATCAGGAAGCGTGGCGCGTTGAAGTCGAAGGCAAAGTCGCGCTGCTCGGCGCCGATGCGCAGCAGTAGCCGCGACGCGACTGGCATCTTCATGCTGCGCACGGCCTCCCTGGCCTCGGTGCTGCCGGAAGGCTGAGCGCCGCGCACGGCCACGCGCTCCTGCTTGTCCAGCACGTGCTCGAGCGTCAGCTTGCGATCGAGCCAGACTTCGGCCTCACCGAGCTGTCCGAGAGCCACGGGCTCGTTCAGCAGCTCGGCGCGCAGCCAGACCCAGAGCAGCAGCTCGGCGGCCAGAAAGCGCGTCGACTCGATGCGCTCGATCAGGTCGTCCCGCTCTTCGTCTTGCTCGTCCGCCGGGGGCTTAGCCCGCGGCTCGGGCGCTGGTTTGCCCTTGGCCAAGGCCTCCTTGGCCTTGCGGCCCGCCGAAAAGCTGAGCGGCTCGACCTTCTCGAACGCGCGCAGCAGCGCCGGCGCGAGCTGGGCCCGCCCGGCCGCAGCGTGTGGGCTATCCAGCACCAGCTCCAAGCCGAAGGTGCTCTGAAACAGCGCCATGAAGTCTTCGGTGGTGCGCGCGGCATGCGTGAAGAGCAGCACGGTGCCGGCGTCCAAGTCCCACAGCATGTCGAAGGCGCGCGAGGTCGGCAGGATCTTGCGACGAAGCCGGCCGATCACGCGCAGCTTGATGTCGTCCTTTTCGGCGCGGCTGAGCTTCTCGCGGCCCTTCTTCGATAGCAGGCGCTGCTCTTCATCTGCGACCTGCGAGCGCAGGATCGGCCCCGGGATCCTCCACTTGTCGACGCGCAAGCCCAGCTGCACGAAGCGATCGTAGAAGATGCGATCGGGCTGAAAGTCGAGATCGAACGGCCTTTCGATCACGCACCAGCCGATGGCCTCCGACGCCTCGTCCTCGGGCGAAAGCGGCGTGAACTTGCGCAGCCGTACGGCATCCAGGTAGCGCTTGCGCAGGTCGCGCGGAGGCTTGCCCTGTACGAACAGCCGAGTGAACGTCAATGCACCACGTAGAACGCCCAACGTCGTTTGCCTTTCCTCGCCCTCAGCGCGTCGACTCGGTGGTACGGCGCACGTTATCGGTCCACAGCCTGGCCTTCACCCACGACACGCCCTCGGACTCGGTGGCCACCACCGTATGCGGACACGGAATCGACTGCAGCACCAGGATGCTGCGCAGCACGCCTCGCATCAGCGGGGTGGCGAGCGCGAACGCGATGCCGACCACGCGCTCTTCGATCTGCTCGCGGTACTGCTTCATGAAGCGGGTCTGCAGGCGCGCCTGCCGGGGCGGTGTCAAGGGCATGCCTGGCCCGGTCACGAATACGACGCCGAAACGCCCTTCACCGAGCAGCACCTGCGTGTAGTCGGCCAGATACTGCTGGAATTCCTGGTCGGTCGGCCCGCGCAGAAAGCGGACCACTATCAGGTTCCCCTGACTTCGGTCGATTTCGATGGCGGGCGACATGCTTGGATTGTGACTCGAGGTCTGCGGCACTACCTTAGGTGGCCATGGGTTCTTTTTTGGGTCTCGACTCCAGCACGCAGAGCCTGTCAGCCATGCTGATCGACACGGACTCCGGTCGAGTCCTGCTCGACGAGAGCCTGAGCTTCGGCAAGAGCTTACCGGAGTTCGGCTCGCCCAGCGGCTTCTTGGAGCACATCGATCCCCGGGTCAAGCACGCCGACCCGCTGATGTGGGTGGCCGCGCTCGATCGACTGCTTGGGCAACTGCGAGCGCGCGGCACCGACTTCGAAGCCGTCGAGGGCATCAGCGGTGCAGGTCAGCAGCACGGCTCGATTTATCTCAATCGGCGACTCTCGAGCGTCCCGGGTTGGGATCCGGCCCGGGATCTGGTGAGCCAGGTGCGGCCACTACTCAGCCGCAGCAGCTCGCCGATTTGGATGGATAGCTCGACCAGCCAGGAGTGCGCCGAGATCGCGGCCGCTGTGGGCGGCGACGCGGAGGTCGTGCGGCTGAGCGGCTCGCGCGCCATCGAACGCTTCACCGGGCCGCAAATCCGCGCGTTTTATAAACGCGACCCCCAGGGCTACGCCGCCACCCGCGAAATCCATCTGGTCAGCTCCTTTCTGGCCTCGCTACTGGTCGCGGGCAGCGCTGGCATCGATCACGGCGACGGCGCCGGCATGAACCTGCTCGAGCTTGCCAGCGGCAGCTGGAGCTCACGGCTGCTCGATGCCACCGCGCCCGAGCTGGCCGACAAGCTTCCCCCCGCCATCCCGTCGCAGACGCAAGTCGGAGAGATCGCCGACTACTTCGTCCAGCGTTATGGCTTTCGTCGCGGCACCCCGGTCTTCGCCTTCACGGGTGACAACCCCTCCAGCCTGGTGGGCATGGGCGCAACCGAGGCCGGCACCGCGGTCATCAGCATGGGCACGAGCGACACCGTCTTTGCCGCTATGCGCGAGCCGCTCACCGATCCGCGCGGCTTCGGCCACGTCTTCGGCAATCCCGCCGGCGGTTACATGTGCCTGATCTGCTTCGCCAATGGCTCGCTCGCGCGGGAGCGCGTGGCACAAAAGCTCGGCTTGTCTTGG
>DATDEV010000326.1:0-11482 GCA_036522995.1 Polyangiaceae bacterium | reverse complement strand
GAGCCCGAAGGACTGGCTCGCGCCGCCGGCTGATCCGGTCGAAAGCGTGACGCCGGGGCCGGCCTCGATGTCCAGCTCGGGGCCACGAGTCGCTTCACGCGAGGCTGGTGCTGGGGCGGCGCGGACCGGTTTCGGCGCCGGGCGCTTGGGGACCGCCGGCTCGAGCTCCAGATCCGGGACGTGGAAAGGAGGTGCAGGTCGGTCGCGATCACTCATGGCGCGGCGGGCGCCGGCGGGGCGGCGAGCCCGGTCAGCTCTTGTTGGAAGGCGCGAAAGGTCGACTCCGCCGGCCAGGGCGGCGCATCTTCGAGCAGCTCGCGGGCGCGCTCGCGATCGCCCCGCTCGAGGTAGGCCACCACCGCGCCGTAGCGCATGGCCCAATGCACGAGCGGGCTGTTTTCGGCGGCGGCCTCCAGCAGCTCGGCGTCGCCCCCGCTCGAGCGCCGCGCGAAGGCGCGGGCCAGCGCGGTCAGGGCTGCGCGGAGCGCGGCGACGCGTCGTCGCAGTCCCGCACTGGTGGCCGGCAGCGGCAGTTTTTCGAGCGATTGTGCGCGATCGAGCGCCAGGTCGCGGTCACCGTCGAAGGCCTCCATCAGCGTTTCGACGAACCAGCGATGCTCGAGCGCTGCCTCCCAGGCGTCACCGCGCACCGCCCTGTCCAAGGCGCGACGTGCGCGATCGACCATGCCGTGAGCGGCCAGCGCCGCAGCGACCATCAGCGGCCCCAACGTTTCGGGGTGAGGCAGCCTTGCCAGTGTCGGGTAGTACGCTTCGAGCACGGCGCTCAGGTTGCCGGAGCGAAGCTGACGTCGCAGGCGGACTTGGCGCACGGCAGAAGGTAGCTGCGTGAGCGCGAACATCGCCAGCAGCAGCACCCCGATTGCAGGTGACTTCATGCCCACGTGAACCGCGAAGGCCACGAGGGCGGCGGAGCTCAGCAGCCAGAGCGCTGTCCGAATGCGAGCTCGTCGTTCCAGCGCTGCAAAATGCTGCATCGACGCTCCAAGCGTAGCACCGGCTGGGCCGCAAAAAATGGAGGGCCCGCCACACCCGCTTTTCTTTACCGTTGCTCCCTTCCGGGCCTGGCGGGGTTCAAGCTGCGCTGTCGGCGGACCCGCGGTGTTAACGCGACCGGCAGCGTCTTACGCCGCTTTGCCGGAGCCTTCAAGGCTCTTTTGGGGGGGCGCTTTCAGGCTCATGGGGGGCATGGTCGGCCGCCAGCCGTTTGCCCATGCTGACGACGGCGTCTTCGCTGAAGCCGATGGCCTGGTAGAACGCCTGCACCGCCGTATTCTCGCGGCGGATCTGCAGGTTGAGCTTGGGACAGCCGAGCAGCCTGAGTCGGCGCTCGGCGTCCCGCATCAGTGCCGTGCCGATACCCCGGCGGCGCTGGCCTATATCGACCGCCAAGTAGTTCACCCAGCCGCGATGGCCGTCGTAGCCAGCCATCACCACGCCCACCACCACGCCCTCCAGCTCGGCGACCAGGAACAACTCGCGCTGCACCTTGAGCTTGCGTGCGATGTCCTGCTTCGGATCGTTCCAGGGGCGTACGAGACCGCCCAGCAGCCACAGCTCGATGACGCGCGCCTCGTCCGCCTCTTTGAAGGCTCTCACCAGTACTGACGCCATGGCGTCAGTGTAGACCGGGTGCCTCTTGTCCGGTGGCCGAGACGTATTCGGTGTAGCCGCCGCCGTATTGTTTCGGACCGTCGGGACCGAGCTCCAGCACTCGGTTGGACAGCGCGCTCAAGAAGCGGCGGTCATGCGAGACGAACAGCAGCGTGCCTTCGAAGTCGGCGAGCTTGCTGACCAGCATCTCCTTGGTGTCCAAGTCGAGATGGTTGGTTGGCTCGTCGAGCACCAAGAAGTTCGGCGGATCGTAGAGCATGCGCGACAGCACGACGCGCGCCTTTTCGCCGCCGGAAAGCACGCGGCACTTTTTCTCCACGTCGTCGCCGGAGAAGCCGAAAGCGCCGAGTAGGGCCTTGATCGAGCCCAGCGACGCCTTGGGGAAGGCGGCCTCCAACGTCTCCAGCACCGACTGGTCTGGGTTCAAGATCTCCATCGCGTGCTGCGCGAAGTAGCCGAGCTTCACGCTACCGCCGAGTGACACCAGACCGCTGTCCGGGCTGGCCTCGCCGGCCACCATGCGGAGCAGCGTTGACTTGCCGGCGCCGTTCACGCCCATCACACACCAGCGCTCGCGGCGTCGGATCAAGAAGTCGAGCTTGTCGTAGATCACGTGTGCGCCGAAGGCCTTGTTCACGGCGCTGAGCTTGGCCACGTCTTCGCCCGAGCGCGGCGGCGTCGGGAAATCGAAGTCCACGACCTTGCGCCGACGCGGCGGTTCGACTTTCTCGATCTTCTCCAGCTTCTTCACGCGGGACTGGACCTGGGCGGCGTGACTGGCGCGCGCCTTGAACTTGTCGATGAAGGCCTGCTCTTTGGCCAGCATGGCTTGCTGGCGCTCGAACTGGGCCTGCTGCTGCGCCGCCAGCAGCAAGCGCTGCTCGGCGTAGAACTCGAAGTTGCCGGAGAAGCTGGTGAGCTCGCCGCCGTCGATCTCCAGGATCTTGCCGACCAGTCGGTTCATGAACTCGCGGTCATGGGAGGTCATCACCAGCGCGCCCGCGAAATCGCGCAAGAACTGCTCGAGCCAGATGATCGACTCGAGATCGAGATGGTTGGTCGGCTCGTCGAGCAAGAGCAGGTCGGGTGCCATGAGCAGGATGCGCGCCAGGGCCACGCGCATCTTCCAGCCGCCCGACAGCTTGGCGACGTCGTCCTCCATCACGGCGGCGCGGAAGCCGAGGCCCGCCAGCACTTCGCGTGCGCGAGCCTCGAGCCCATAGCCGTCCAGCTCGTCGAAGCGCGCCTGCACTTCGCCGAAGCGCTCGACCGTTTGCTCCAGCTGGTCGGCGAAGGCGGGGTCGGCCATCTTGTGCTCGAGCTCGTGCAGCTCGCGGGCCACCTCGGACACTTCACCGGCGCCCGCCATCGTCTCGGCGAGCACGCTGCGCCCGCTCATGTCGCCGACGTCTTGGCTGAAGTAGCCGATGCGGATGCCGCGATCGACCACCATCTGCCCACCGTCCGGCGTCTCCTCGCCCACGATCAAGCGGAACAATGTGGTCTTTCCGGAGCCGTTCGGACCCACCAGACCCACCTTCTCTCCGCGATTCACGCTGGCCGACGCCTCCATGAAGAGTATCTGCCTGCCATGGTTCTTACTGACGGAATCGAAGCGAATCACGCGGCGAACCATGTCGGCTGAGGAGCTTCGGCGCAAGTCCCCATAAAATCGTCGCGCGCCTCCCACCCAGTTGATGTGGCTACGTCGAATCTGTTTCCGCCCCAGAACGTGTTTCCACCCGAGGAGTACGGCTCGGGTTCACGCCCCACACCGCTGATTGACGCTCCAGCCTGGCTGCAGGCGCAAGCGCGCGGCGGGAGCGATCTGGCTGCGGCAGCGCCCGCCGATCTGGCATCGGTGGCGCCTGCCGAGCGCGCGTCGCTGGCACCCGCCGAGCGAGCCTTCCTCGAAAGCATCCCCAGCTATGAAGAGGACGCGCCGGTGTTGCCGTCGCTCGTCCCTGCTGCCCTGCCGACGCCGTCGCTGGCGCGCAAGGTGCTCTCGAAGCTGTTGTTCGTCGCCATCGCTGGCAGCGCCAGCGCCGTGCTCGCGCTAGCCGTCTCGCGCATGCTCGGTCATCCGATCCTGCCATAATCCCTGCGCAGCTCGCAGCACCTCGGCGGCTTGCAGCACGACTTGGCGCCCGGTCGCGAGCGCTGCTTCACCCGCATCGGATAGCAGCAACCGATAGGCGACGCCCCAAGCGTCGAGATCGAAGTTCACCAGCCCCTTCTTCATCAGCTTACTCACTACCGCGGAGGTCGTGTTGGCGTCCATTTCGGTGCGCGCCGCCAACTCAAGCTGGCTCACGGCGTCTTCCTTTTCGCGCACCAATCGATCCATGGCGTCGAGCAGCCTCCACTAGAGGAGAAGGGCTCCTGGTGCGAAGGCGACTGCGGGTGCGGGCGCGCGCGAGTGCGGGGTTAGCGGCGGACTTGGAGGGAGGAGGCTTCGAAGGTGATGGAGAGGGGGGCGATGATGACGCGCTGGGGGCCGGCTTCGACTTCGCCGGCGTGGAGGAGCTCGAAGCCGCTTTGGCGGCCGATGGCTTGGGCGGCGGCGACGGCGTGGGCGGGGAGGTAGAGCGCGAAGCCGGCGCCCATGTTGAGGGTGCCGTACGCTTCTTCGGTCGAAAGCTCGGCCTTCTGCTGCAGGAAGTCGAGCACGGGAGGCACCGGGGGAATGTGGTGAATAAGGTAGGTGAGCTCGCGGCTGGCGCGCATGAGCTTGCGCCAGCCGTGGCCGGTGATGTGCGCGGCGTAGTGCAGCGGGATGCCGGCGGTTTGGAGGTTCTCCACCAGGGGTGCGTATTGGGGCGTGGGGTCGAGCAGCGCTTCGCCGTACGTGCGAGCGCCAGGCTCGGGGCCGAGCGGCGTTTGGTAGCCTTGCGCCAGACCGGCCGCGATTTTCCGCGCCAGGCTGAGGCCGTTGGCGTGAATGCCTGAGGCGGGCGCGATCAAGATCTGATCGCCCACTTCGAGTCGCTCGCCGAACAAGGCGTTCTCGGCGGGCGCGATCAAGCCGACGGCCGAGCCGCCCAGCACGACCTTCCCGGCCTCGATCAGCGAGGGCAGCACCTGGGTTTCACCACCACCCCAGGAAACGCGGCATTCTTCGCACGCGGCGGCCCAACCCTGAGTGAGATCGCGCGCGCGTTCGGCGTCCGAGAACCATTCGCCGTCGCCGGCACCCCAGTAAGCGGTCAGCATGGCCGGCTTGGCGCCGACGCTGCATAGATCATTGAGGATGGTGGCGACGGTATCGCGCGCGATTGCATCGTAGTGCGTGCGCCCGGTGTAGGCGCGCACGGCGTCGGCGACCAGGTTCTTGGTGCCGAGCGCCTCCGTCACGAAGGCGAGCGAGACGCTACCGAGCTTGACGACATATGCCGACTCGCCGCGGCTCGACACGATCTCCTCCAGGCCGAGGCGGCCCAGGTGCTGTGCGGTCTTGGCAGCGAGCTCTTGCGCCAAGAGTTTGCTGGGATCGATCTTGGAGTAGTCGACTCCGGCTTCTGCGTACTTGCGATCGCTCATGGGGCTTTCCGCTCGCGGAGCGGCCGGCGAAGCTATCACGCCGCAGGCAGCCGCGAAAGCGAGCAGCTGGCAAAAATGCCGATATTTCTCGGCGAAACGGCGCGCTCGAACAGGGTGGCGACCAGCACCTGCAGGCCCTGCTCTTCGAGGTGCGCCGCGCGGTCCAGCGAGACCAGAACTTCGACCAGGCGCGCGAGCATGCTGCGCGGTAGCGAGAGCCGGCGGATGCGGGCGTAGTCGTGGGCGGCCAGCTGGGTATGGTGCGCTAGCTCGGCAGCGCTGGCGGGGGCGAGGCCGCGCAGCTCTAGCGCTCGCGCGGCGACGTCCGCGAGCCCGGCGTTGGCGCGGCGCCGGTTGATGCCGCTCATTTCGGCCCCTGGCTCGAGCGCCACGCCTCGCTCGCGCAGCAGGCTGCCGAGCGCGTAGCGAGTCTCGCGCGCCGCGAGCGTCACCTCGATCTCGACCTCGACGCCGCGGGGCTGAGCCGTGAGATTGCTCAGGCCTAGGTGCTCCTTGCGTAGCTCGGCACCAGCCGCTGCCCGTGACAAGGGCTGGCGCACGTCGCTCGAGATCTTCTGCAAGCAGCACGACACCAGCGCCAGGTCGCAGCGCGCGCGGCCGGCCGTCGCGATCAGCTGATCGCCCAGCTCGCCGCAGGCGTGCAGCCCGATCGCCAAGTCGCTTTCCTGCAGGGCCAGCTGGCGCGCGTCGGCGACCTCGAAGCGCACCCCCACGCCTGCGCGCCGCTCGGCCGCCGCGACGCGGTCCGGATTGCGCTCCAGCCCCAGCGCTTCTCGCTGAAACAACTCCGCCGAAAGCCGCGTGAAATGCCCGCTACCGGCGCCGACGTCGACGATGCGCTCGGCCTCCTGCGCCATACCGCTCACCGCCGCCAGCAGCCCTTCGAGCTGTGCGCGCTTGCGAAGCTTCACGCTGCGTAGCGCTTCGCCGGCAAGTGGGCTGACGACGCGCAACAACGGTAGCTCGATGACTTGCCGCACCTCGTCCGCGAGCTGGCGCAAGTCGCGTGGGGCAGCTGCCAGCTCTGGCAGCACCTGACCGAGGCCGTGTGCTTCGCAGCGGCGCAGCATGGACGCGTCAAGACCGAGAAGAAAATCAGCCCAGTCGCGCTGCGCACACCACGCAGGTACGCTCGCGTCCTCCAGTCGCCCTGACAGAATGTCGGCAGCAGGCAGGGCGACTGCCAGCACCGCGCGCAGTTGCTTCGCCGGGCTCATCCGCTTCTCAATAGACGGACAGCGGCGTGGGCAAGAACAGCAGCACGAACAGCACCAAACAACCTATGGCTACGAGCTGTCGCGCCGGGCCCAGCGGCTCTGGCTCGAAGGGCGGATGATCAGCCCCTGCCACCGCCGCCATCAGCCCGGTGATCGCGTACCACACCAGCCAGAAGGTCGAGCTGATCAGCGCGGCTTCCCAGCCCTGGCTGGACCGCCCCAGCAGCATTGGCAGGATGAAGACGCAGAAGTTGTAGACGAAGGCCAGCAGTAGGCCGCGCCGCACCCAGCGCGCCAGGCGGTGCTGCTGTTTGCCGAACAACGCGAAGGCGATGTGCCCGCCGTCGAGCTGACCCCACGGCAAAAGGTTGATCATCGTCAGCATCAGTCCACCCCAACCGGCGAAGGCCATGGGATGGAGCTGCACGTCTTGATCGGGGGCAATGGGCCCGAGCACCAGGCGCTTCATCAGCCAGTAAAGGATGCTCTGCCCCTCCTGCATGTAGTGCTCGGCGCGCGGCGTGACCTCGGAGAGCGTCAGCCCCCAGGCCAGCACCGGCAGCGCTACCACCATACCGGCGATAGGTCCGGCGGCACCGATGTCGAGCAGTGCCTTCCGCGAGCGGATGCGATCACTCATGGTGATGACCGCGCCCAGCGTGCCGAAAAAACCGAGCAACGGCAGCGGCAAAAAGTAGGGCGGCGAAGCCGGAACGCGATGCAGGCGCGCGGCGACGTAGTGACCGAGCTCGTGCACCAGCAGGATGCCGAGCAGCGAAACCGCCTGGTAGGCGGCGTAGCCGGCTACGGTGTGGCCCGGCGGAGCGCCGCCGTAGAACTGCATCGACGTGATCTGCATGCTGACGAGGGTGAGCCCGAACAGCACGAAATGAAGCCAAAGCCGCTGCCGCGGAGGCGGCGGAGCGCTGCTTCGCTCCCGCTCGTCGAACGTGGGCGGTGCGCCCAGCGGCGCCGGGAAGCCGCTTACCGGATCATTGGCCATGGGCCGAGCCTTCCCGCAGCGTCTCACGTAGGCGCTCCGTCAGCCGATCGAGCTGCGGCGCCAGGTCGGCGTCGAGCACGCCGATGTCGGTCTCGATGCGGAGACTGCCGCGCGTGCGTGACGGGTCGGGCAGGATGCGCACTGACTCGACCGCCACGCCGAGCGACGCGATCGAGTCCGCGAGCAGCTGCGCGTCTTCCGGGTGCGCAGCGATGACCAGGCGCCGGGCGCCGCGCGCTTCGGAGAGCGCCTGGCGGGCCAGGGACACGACTTGCTCGGGCGCTGCCGCCAGCGAGGCGCCCAGGACCCGCTCCGCCAGCACGCGCGCCAGACCGAGCGTGCGCTCGAGCGCGCGCTCTTCGGCGTGAGCCTCGTGGCTGGCGAGGGCCAGGGCGTGCGCGGCCAGCTTGGCGCTGGCCTCGGCGCGCGCTTCGGCCTCGGCGCGCAGCTTGAGATCGGCGATTTCGCGCTCGGCGGCGGCCACGAGACGCCGCGCTTCCGCCCTGGCACGGGACAGCAGCTCGGCCGCCTCGGCGCTGGCGTCCACCACCGATTTGGCGACAACGCGCCCGAAAGGCAGGCCTGGCCCCGCCTGCGAGGAGGCGAGCGGTGTGCGGAGGGGGGCGGCGCCGCTGGCCTCTTCGCGTCCGAGCACACGGCCCCGGGCGATCATCGCGTCAGGCTCCGCTGCTCGAGGGCCCTCGCCAGTAGGCCGAGCTCGGTGCTCAGGGCTCGGGCTCGCTCGGCGCGCTCGCTCGCCCCGAGTCGCGCGAGCGCTTCGGCGCCACCCGCGCCGAGCCCGAGCGACGCCAGAGGCTCAGCCAGCTCTTCGCCGCGCACGCCGAGGTAGTAGCGCAATGCCACGAACACGCGCTGAAACTCGCTCGTGCGTGCCGGGACGGTGACAGCGCGGTTCATCTGTTGCAACGCGCCGAGCTTAGCTCACAACCGCGATCGGCGCTCCTCTGCCCGAGGCCAGAAATTATGCCGGTTCGTGCGAGAACTTGCTACCGTCCTGATTCGTGAAGCTGGCTGCGATCGATATCGGGACGAACTCCATCCACCTCGTCGTGGTCGAGTTCGACGGCCGCACGTTTCACGTGATCGACCGTGAGAAGAGCATGGTGCGGCTCGGGCTGGGCATGTTCGGGGAGATGCGGCTCACCGAGCGCGCCTTCAACGAGGGCGTCGAGGTGCTCAGTCGCTACACCAAGCTGGCCGAAAGCCGCGGTGTCGACGAGATCCTGGCCGTAGCCACCAGCGCCACGCGCGAAGCCGAAAACGGCACCGAGTTCTTGAACTCGATCTTCCAGCGCACCGGTGTGATGCCGCGAGTCATCTCCGGCTCCGAGGAAGCGCGTTTGATCTTCCTGGCCGTCAAGCACTCCATCGATCTCGGCGGCGAGCGCGGTTTGGTCATCGACATCGGCGGGGGCAGCGTCGAGGTGGCGGTCGGTGACCACAACGAGGTCATGCTGTCGCAGAGCATGCGCCTGGGCGTGCAGCGCTTGCTGCATCGCCAGGGCGGCGCCCAGCCGCTCGGCATGCGCGAGCTGTACGAGCTGTCCGGCTACGTGCAAGGAGCAGCGGCCGAGGTGATGGCAGAAGCCAAGCGCTTCGGCGCCACGCGCTTCGTCGGTACCTCCGGCACCATTCGCACGCTGGGTGAAGCGGCGCACCTGCTGTCCGGCGGGGCGCCCTTTCGCTCGCTCAACGCCCAGAGCGTGAAGCGCCGCGATCTGCGCGAGCTGGTCAAGCGGCTGTGCGAGGCGGATCCGGTGAAGCGGGCGAAAATTCCGGGCATTGGTGACACGCGGGCCGACACCATCCACCTCGGCGGCGTGCTCTTGCTCGAGCTTTTGGAGATGGCGCGCGCCGAGGAGCTCACGCTGTGCGACACCTCGCTGCGCGAGGGAGTGATCTGGGACTACATCGATCGGCGTGGCATCGACACCGTGCCGCACCGCGTGATCTCCGATCCGCGCCGGCGCAGCGTGGTCGAGCTGATGCGCAAGTTCGATCGCGACGATCCGCGCGAGGCTCACATCGCCGACCTGTCGCTGTCGCTCTTCGATCAGACGCAAGATCTGCACGGATTGGGCACTGCCGACCGCGAGCTGCTCGAGTTCGCTGCGCTGCTGCACGGCATCGGTCGTCACATCGACTACGAGGATCGTGAGCGTCACGCGCGCTACATCATCCGCAACTCCAGCCTACGCGGCTTCACCGACGACGAGATCGAGCTGCTCGGGCTGATCGCGCTCTTTCACCGCGGTCCCCGCCCCAAGCGCAAGGCCAAGGAGCTCGAGGATTTGTCGGGCAAGGAGCAGGAACGCATCTTCGTGCTCTCCGCCATCTTGCGTCTGGCCGTGGCGCTCGATCGCGGTCACAGCCAGCTGGTGCGGCGCCTGCACGTCGAGGAGCGCAAGAAGAAGGAGCTGCGCATCGTGATCGACGGCCCCGGCGATCTGCTGCTGGAGCTGTGGGCGGGACGCGGCAAGCTGGAGCCACTGGCTCGCGCCCTCGACCGCGCGATCATGCTCGAACGGGTGGCTTTGGCGCCTTCAGCAGCGCTCGAGCACCACAGCGACAGCTTCCCCGCCTCCGATGCAGAGGGTGGCAAGGCCACGCTGGGCCCCACGCTCGTGCATCGCGCCTAGCAGGGTGACCACGATGCGCGCGCCCGATGCGCCGATCGGGTGACCGAGCGCCACGGCGCCGCCGCGCACGTTGACCCGCTCCGGGTCGATGCCGATGAGCCTGGTGCAGGCCATGGTCACGCACGAGAAGGCCTCGTTGATCTCCCACAGATCGATGTCTTTCACGGCCAGCCCCAGCTTCTTCAAGGTGGTTTCGATGGCCAGCGCCGGCGCCGTGGTGAACCACTCCGGGGCGCGCGCGGCGCTGCCGTAGCCCACGATGCGAGCCAGCGGCTTGAGCCCGTGCTGCTTCAGCGCGGACTGGGTGGCCAGCACCAGCGCGGCCGCGCCGTCGTTGATGCTGGAGGCGTTGGCAGCGGTGATGGTGCCGTCCTTGGCGAAAGCCGGCCGCAGCTTGTCGAACTTGCTCGGGTCGCCGCGACCCGGCTCCTCGTCCTCGCTCACCTGCAGCGGGTCGCCCTTCTTTTGCGCGATCGCGACGGGCACGATCTCTTTGGCGAAGGCGCCGCTCTTCTGCGCCGCACCGGCCAGCGCGTAGCTGCGCCTGGCGAACTCGTCCTGCAGCTCGCGGCCGAGGCCGTACTCCTTGGCGCACAGCTCGCCCGCCTGACCCATGTGAAAGTCGTTGTACGGGTCCCACAGGCCGTCGAAGATCATGCCGTCCACCAGCTTGCCGTCGCCCATGCGATAGCCGCTGCGTGCTTCGCGCAGGTAGTAGGGAACGTTCGACATCGACTCCATGCCACCGGCCACCGCGATCTCGGCGTCACCGAGCGCGAGCGTCTTGGCTCCGAAGATCAAGGCTTGCAGGCCCGAGCCGCAGACCTTGCTCACGGTGGTGGTCGGCACGGAGTGCGGAATGCCTGCAAAAATCGCAGCTTGGCGTGCGGGCGCCTGACCGATGCCGGCGGAGAGCACGTTGCCCATGAAGACCTCGCCGACGTGGCTCGACTCGAGCTGAGCGCGTTCGAGCGCTCCCTGGATGGCCGCCGCACCGAGGCGCGGCGCAGGAATGCTCGCCAAAGCGCCCAGGTAGGAGCCAATCGGGGTGCGCGCAGCGGATACGACGTAGACCGGTTCGACCATGTCGAAAGCGTAGCGCAGACGCCCCGTCATCGTACAATGCCGACATGCGTGACCTGCTGGTCCTGGCTTGCTCTGCTGCGCTCGCCGCGCTGTTCGGCTGCGGTAAAAGCGAAGCCGGGCCGGACGCCGCGTCCGGCGGTAGCTCTTCGAATGCAGCTGGGGAGTCGCCCGCCGGGAACCAAGCGGGAGCCTCGACCAGCGGCGCCGGCAATGGGGCCACGGCGGGTGGACGAATGGTGGCGTCGCGGGCCGTGCAACCCACGGCGGCAACGCGCCCGCTGCCGGTGGCGCAGCAGGCAGTCCGGGCGATAGCGGTGGCGCGT
>DATDEV010000325.1:0-3947 GCA_036522995.1 Polyangiaceae bacterium | reverse complement strand
GTCGCGCGCGAGGCGGTGACGCTCGGGCTGCGTGCGCGCGCCGCGGCGAAGGTGAAGCTGCGCCAGCCGCTGCACGAGGCGGTCGTCGTCGCCGCGGGCGTCGAGCGCGACGCGATCGTGCGCCTGCTGTGGCGCCCAACTCTCGCCTTCTGCCCTTCTGATCTTCCTGTGAAAAAATCTCGAGCGCTACGGGGTGACCTGGTTACGATACGGCAGTTTCTGCAGGAAAAGCTGCAGGGTGGCAGCCCCAGTCTGATGACCTAGGGGAGTTTTTTCGGCTCGGGGATGCTGCCGCCCCCGCGCACGAAGCCGATCACGCTCTTGGTCAGGTTCTCGTCGGCCTTCACGCACTTGAGGCTCACCTCACCGCTGGTAGCGCCCTTGCACTCCTTGCGACGCTCGAGCCAGGCAGCGTTCACCTTGTCGCTCTTGCGCAGTGCCTCCTGGGTGTCGTCGTCCAGGTAGCGAAAATCTATGGGCGGATGCTTGGGCGCCGGCGCCTTGCTCATCGTCACCTCCTCACTCTGAAGGGTCACGCAGGAGCCGTCCCAGCGCAGCGCGTCGTAGCTGCCGCCCGCGCCGCTCACTTGCATGCCGCCCATGTCGGCTTTGCGCGCGTACAGGATCAGCACCTCTTCGTCGAACTCCACCCAACCGCTGTCGGAGGCTCCGCCGGAGGCGTTCCAGGCCTGGGTCTTGCGCGTGAGGTAGCCGCGCGTCCAGGTGGCGTTGGAGAACAGATACAGCCCGAGCGACGGGTACTTGCCATTGCACAGCCGCTTCACGAACGCGGGATCGGGCGAGCAAACCGCGCCCGCCTTGAAGCACTTGGTCGGGACACCTTCGGCAGCAGCGCTGGGCGCGGCGTCGCCGGCTGCCGCGGGCGCGGCTGCCTCGTCCGCCGCGGCAGCCCCCGTCTCGGGCGCAGCAGCAGTCGCAGGAGCAGGCGCCGCAGCCCCACCGCAAGCGAGGCTGAGCAGCGCTGGCCCAAGCACGAGCGCGTAACGACACTGCTTTCGCCTCATGATTCCTTCACCAAGCTAGCGTAGAGCTGGGCCGTCTGGCGCGCGATGCTCGACCAGGCAAAGTGCTCTTCCACGCGCCGGCGTCCAGCGCTGCCCATGCTGCGCGCCAGCTGCGGATTCTCGCACAGCTCGTTGATACGCGTGGCCAGGGCGCGCGCGAATGACTCGCGATCTTTGGGCGCGCCCATCGGTGTGCCATCGGACTCGAACGCCACCAGGTAGCCGGTCTTGCCGTCGTCGACGACCTCCGGAATGCCGCCCACCGCAGATGCCACCACCGGCGCGCCGCAGGCCATGGCTTCCAGGTTCACGATCCCGAACGGCTCGTAGATCGACGGGCACACGAACACGCTGGCGTGCGACAGCACCTGGATCAACTGCGGGCGCGGCAGCATCTGTTGAATCCAGAGCAGACCGCCGCGCTCGGCCTCGATGCTCGCGGCGAGCGTCTCCACCTCGCGCTTCAAGTCGTCGGTGTCCGCCTCACCTGCGCACAGCACCAGGCGCACGCTCTTGTCGATGTGACGCGCCGCCTCGAGCAGATGCACGATGCCCTTTTGGCGGGTAACGCGGCCCACGAACACCGCGTAGGGCTGCGCCGGGTCGATGCCGAGGCGCTCGAGCACGTCGGTGTCCTCGTCGCGCTGGTACTCGGCGAGGTCGATGCCGTTGTAGATGATGTGCACGCGCTCGGGATCGACGCTCGGGTACGCCTTCAGGATATCGCGCCGCATGCCGCGCGAAACGGCGACCACCGCGTCGGCAGCCTCGATCGAGGTGCGCTCGCAGAAGCTGGAGATGGCGTAGCCGCCGGCGAGTTGCTCGGCCTTCCACGGACGCAGCGGCTCCAGGCTGTGCGAGGTCATCACGTGCGGGATGCCGTACATCAGCTTGGCCAGGTGGCCTGCCAGGTTGGCGTACCAGGTGTGGGTGTGCACCAGCTGGGCGTCCGCGACGTCTTTGGCCATCGCCAGGTCGATGGACAGCGTGCGCAGCGCCGCCAGCTCGGGTGCGGCTCCGTCGAGCGCGCTCCAGGACTTGTAGCTGGCCTTGACCTCCGGGGCGCGACGCTCGGCTCCGAAGCAGTAGACGCCCAGCTCGACCTGCCGCGCTAGCTCGCGCGCCAGGTACTCGACGTGCACGCCGGCTCCGCCGTAAACCTCGGGCGGATACTCACGCGAGAGCAGCGCGACCTTCACGACTTCGAGCTCGGCGGGGGGATGACGTCACCCTTGCCGATACAGACGACGCCGTTGTCGCTGATCGTGAAGCCGCGCGCGCGGTCCTCCTCGAGGTTGACGCCGATCCGGGCGCCGGGCGGAACCTGCACGTTCTTGTCCAGGATCGCCCGCCGCACCACCGCGTCGCGACCGATGCTCACGCCGTTGAGCAGCACCGAATCCTCGACCTCGGCGTACGAATGCACGCTCACGCCAGGCGACAGGATCGAGCGGCGCACCGTGCCGCCCGAGACGATCGCACCGGCGCTGACCATCGAGTCATAAGCGGCGCCGCGCCTGCGTTCCTGATCGAAGACGAATTTGGCCGGCGGCAGCGAGCCCATCGAGGTGTGAATCGGCCACTGGTCGTTGTACAGGTTGAACACCGGATGGACGCTGATCAGGTCCATTTGCGCTTCGTAGTAGCTATCGAGCGTACCCACGTCACGCCAGTAGCCGCTGTCGCGCTCGGTCGACCCGGGCACCTGGTTTTGAGCGAAGTCGTAGACCGCGGCCATGCCGGAGTTGACGAGACCGGTGATGATGTTACCGCCCATGTCGTGCGCGCTGTCCTTGTTCTCGGCATCGGCGCGCACCGCCTCGATCAGCGTCTTGGTGTTGAACACGTAGTTGCCCATCGACGCGTAGACTTGGTCCGGGTTGTCGGGCAAGCCGGCGGCATCGGTGGGCTTCTCGCGAAACTGTGCGATGCGATCGTTCTTGCCCGGTACGATCACGCCGAAGCGCGAGGCCTCGTCGCGTGGCACGCGGATGGCTGCCACCGTCACGCCGCAGCCAGACTGGATGTGCGCCTCCACCAGCTGCTCCGGGTCCATGCGGTAGATGTGGTCCGCGCCGAACACGCAGATGTACTCCGGCGCTTCGTCGCCGATCAGATTCATATTCTGGTAGATGGCGTCGGCCGAGCCTTCGAACCAGCGCGGGCCGAGCCGCATCTGTGCCGGCACGGTCATGACGTAGTTGTTGAAGAGCGACGACATGCGCCAGGTCTGCGCGATATGGCGGTCGAGCGAGTGGCTCTTGTACTGCGTGAGCACCGCCACGCGCAGGTAGCGACCATTGACCAGGTTACTGATGGCGAAGTCGATCAGGCGGTAGTTCGCGCCGAAAGGCACAGCGGGCTTGGCGCGATCCCGGGTGAGCGGCCAGAGCCGCTTTCCTTCGCCACCTGCCAGTACTACTCCTAATACGTGCGGACGTTTGGCCATCGAAAGCAAGGAGGATGCCCAACCTGGCCCGCCCCGGGACGCGCGATGTCTGTCTCGTCTCGTCTCGTCTCGTGGTCTTTGGGGCCCCAGCCCCAAAGACTCCTGCCCATGCGTCGAGGCGGGGGTCTTTTGCCCATGCGTCGAGGCGGGGGTCTTTTGCCCTTGCGACGAGGCGTGGGTCTTTTTGCCCATGCGACGGGGGCGGGGGTCTTTGGGGCTGGGGCTCCAAAGAACTCGGGCCCGTCCGGCGAGATTTGCTTGCGCTAGGGGGAGGCGCTGTCGCGGAAGCGGGTGATGACGTAGGCGATCAGCAGGATCACGAGGGCGGCTCCGAGCACCCAGACCAGCACGGGGCGGCCCTTGCGGGCCGCTGCTGCTGCCGCGGGCGTGACGTCAGCCCGCTCCATTGCTGCATCCTCGTCGGGGGCGACGCTTGCCGCAGCTTGCTCGGGACGCAGCTCGGGCAGCCCGTG
>DATDEV010000324.1:0-4807 GCA_036522995.1 Polyangiaceae bacterium | reverse complement strand
GATCAACGCGCTCGGCTGAAGCGCGGGCGCGGGCTCTCAGAAGTCCGCGCCGAGCTCGATCGAGGTCGGACCAATGGCCGCGCGAGGTCGCGATAGGCCCGCGAAAGTGCGCGGTTTTTGGGGCGACCCCGCGTGATCGGCCTGCGACGATGAGGCCGTGAATAGCAGGACGGTGCCAAGCACGACGCCCGCGCCACCGACGCCGAACGCGATGGTGGAGAAAGTACCGAGGCGCTTGGCCGTGGCCAGGTCATCCGCCAGCTCGGGCGGGCAGACTCCGCCCGGGCACGAGCGCTCCAAATCCTTGTGCTTTCCCAGCGCAAGCGAACCCATGAAAGCTCCGGCACCGATCGCTCCTGCTCCCAAGCCGAGCGACACGAAGGCCGGGGTGCGGTCGGGCTTCGATGGCGGCGTCGCAGGCATTGGCACGGAAGAAGGCGCGGAGGGCCGATGGCTGACCGAAGCGCCCGCGGCAGCAGCCCGCGGCGCCGTCGGCGAAGGCAAGGCGGCATCGGGATCGCGGGTCAGCGTCAGGGTCACCGTCCTTTTCTCGCCCTCGCCAACGCTGATGCGCGCCTGCGACCTCAAGAAGCCGGGGGCGCTCACCTCGACGCTGTGCTCACCTGGATCGCTCGGAATCTCCGTGTCCACGAGCGCACCGGGCACTACCGCTCCGTCGACTTTCACGCTGAGCTGCTCCACCGCAGCCACCTTGATCGTGAGGCCTGCGATACGCGGCTTGGCCGAGTCGAGCACGCGCTGCGCACGCTCGAGCGCCTTGGTGAGCGGTGCCGTGGGTTCGGCAGGTTGCGGTTCGCGCAGCGTTTTCCGCAGAATTTCAGTGCCTTCCACCAGCCTGCCCAGGCTCACGTAACATTCGCCGAGCCTGCTTGCGACGATGGCAGAATGATACAGCTTCTCGGCACGCTCGAGCTTCGGTGCCGCTTCGGTGCAGTTACCTGACTGCGCCAGCTTCAGGCCTTCGATGGCGAGTGAGCGCGCTGCAGCAGTCTCGCTAGCCGAGGCTTCCTGTGCGTGCGCCAGATGTGGGGACAGCTGCGCTGCGGTGCAAAAAAGTCCCAACATCGATCCTTGCCAAAGGCGTCGTCGCTTCATGGAGCGACCAAGCGGCTTATCGGCTCGGCGCTTAAGCCGTTGCTACCGGGCGCGGTGACGTAACCCGCCGCTCCCCGAGGTACAACGATGCGAATCTGCAAGCTCGACACCACCACCGCCCTGGCGTTCGCGCTCTCTGCCGCGGCGTGCAACGCGATCGTTGGCCTCGACGATTTTTCGGTGGCAAGCGACGGGGCCGGCGGCTCCTCTGGCGCGAGCAGCGGCAGCGCAGGTCAGTCGGCGGAGGCGGGCGCTGCTGCGACCAGCGCTGAAGGCGGCGCGGGCGGCGAAGCTGCTACGCCCGTCGGTGAGTGCACCACCAACCAGGAGTGCACCGACAAAGCCAGTCAAACTGCCGTCGCAACAGCTGATTCCGAGGGTGTGGTGGCGGCGGTGTGCATCAAGCCCGAGGGTCGTTGCGCCCCCTTGCTCAGCGAGGACTGCGACGCCATCACGGGCGACTACCTCGACGATCGCGCCATCATCCTCGGCTCGCTATTCTCGACCAAGGGCGCACAAGCTGCGACGAATGTACCGCGTCAACAGGCCGCCGCGCTGGCGATCGAGCAAATCAACGCTATCGGCGGAGTACCGGCCGCGTCGAGCTCGTCGGACCACAGGCCCCTGGTGCTCGTTTCGTGTGACGAGTCGACGAACCTGGTGCGCGCCGCCGAGCACCTGGTCAAGGACCTGGGAGTACCGGCCATCATCGGCCCCAACACCAGCCAAGACACCATCGACGTCTCCACCAAGGTGACCGTGCCCAACGGCACCGTCGTGATCACTCCGACCGCGGTGGCCTCCAGCATCACGTCGCTCAGCGATCAGGACCTGACCTGGCTGATGGTGCCCTCCGATGTGCAGCGCGCGCCGCTGATGATCTCGCAGATCAACAGCTTGGAGCAGGAGCTCAAGCAAGGGCGCGGCCTCGGCCAGGTGAAGCTGGGCATCGTGTTCCGCAACGACGCGCTCGGGGTCGGCACCCGCACCTCGCTGAACGAGCTGCAGCTGAACGGCAAGGGCCTGACCGACCCCATCAACCTTGGAAATCACGTACAAATCGACGGTTATGACGCGACGCTGGCCGATCAACAGGCCATCGTCGACAAGTACGTCGCCTTCGCACCCGACATCGTGGTGCTGGCCGGCACGGCCGAAGCGGTCAGCAAGGTCATGGTGCCACTCGAGGCCCAATGGGTGGGAAGCAACCGTCCACGCTACGTCCTGATCGACTCGACCAAGGTGCCCGAGCTGCTCAGCGCCGTCACCGGCAACGACGACCTGCGGCAGCGCGTGCGCGGAACGGGCATCACGCCAGGGCCCAGCGGCAAGGGCACGCCTGCCGAGGCTTACAACGGCTTCAAGATCGACTACGACGTGCGCTACGAGGGCAGCAGCTCCACCATCTCGGGCATGGGGCCCTCGCATGATGCGGCGTACGCGATAGGTCTCGCGCTGGCCGCCACGCGAGATCAACCGGTCTCGGGCGCGTCGGTCGCAGCCGGACTGCGCAAGCTGGCCGGCGGCACCATGAAGCTCACGACGCTCGGCACGAATTTGCTGGCCGCCTTTCAACAGCTCGAAGCCGGCCAGGGCATCACGGCCGTCGGCAGCTTCGGTGTCCTGGATTGGGACAGCAACGGCGCTGTGAAGGGCGGCACGCTCGAGATGTGGTGCATCGGCGGAACGGCGGAAAAACCGTTGTATCAGAGCTCGGGTCTGCTGTTCGACATCATGACGCAGCAGGAGTCGGGCGCGTTCACACAGTGTGGGCAGTGACAAAACGCTACGGCTACAACGGGAGCTCGGTGACTTAATGCTAGGCCGCTGCGGTCGTAGTCCTGCCTAGGTAAGAGCGTTGACGCAATCTCGAGCGCGCGAATCATTTCCGACGAGCGGGCTGCAGCCGTTGTCGCAGGAGCCACTGCAGGTTCCGTTCGCCGTCGGCGACGTGATCGCGAGCAAGTACGAGGTCATCGGGCTGCTCGGCAGCGGCGGCATGGGCTACGTGATCTCGGCTCGGCACGTGGAGCTGGGCGAGATGGTCGCGCTCAAGTTTCTGCGCCCCGAGGCGCTGGCACACCCAGAGCTCGTCGAACGCTTCGCGCGCGAAGCGCGCGCCGCGGCGAAGATCCGCAGCGAGTACGTCGCCAACGTGTTCGACGTCGGTACGCTGTCGGATGGCGTGCCGTTCATCGTGATGGAGTACTTGGCCGGCAAGGACCTGGCCGATTACCTGCATCAGGAAGGCGCACTGCCCATCGCCAGCGCCGTCGAGTTCAGCATGCAAGCGCTCGAAGCGCTGGCCGCTGCGCACGCGCACGGCATCGTTCACCGCGATATCAAGCCAGAAAACCTGTTCTTGACGCGTCAGGCGCAAGGCATGAGCAGCATCAAGGTGCTGGACTTCGGCATCTCGAAAATCGCCTTGCCGCGCGGCAAACGCGACCTGGTGCGCACGCAGATGGCGCTCGGCTCGCCCGTGTACATGTCACCGGAGCAGATTCGTCGCAGCGATCAGGTCGACGCGCGCTCGGACATTTGGGCCATCGGCTGCGTGCTATTCGAGCTCATCACCGGCGTGACCGCGTTCGACGAGCCATCGCTGCTCGAGCTGAGCGCCGCCATCCTGGAGCGCGAACCGGTGCCGCTGCTCACCTTGCGACCGGACGCGACCGACGAGCTCGAGCAGGTCATCCTGCGCTGCCTGGCGAAGAACCCCGACGACCGCTACCAAAACGTGGCCGAGCTGGCATCGGCGCTCTATCCCTTCGCGCCGCGGCGCGCGCGCATCTCGGCCGAGCGCTGCTATCACACGCTCAAGAACGCCGGCCTGATCTCGACCGAGCTACGGCTGGCAAGCGCCTACCCACCCAGCATGGGCTCGCTGCGCGTTACCACGCCCAGCGCGCTGCCGGCTCCCTCAGGGCCCCGCACCACGACTCCAGCAGCGGTCGACATCGTGATCGACGACGAGCCGCCGCGGCCTGCTCGCGGCGGCCGAACTGCGCTGCTGGTCGCGCTGGCCACGGTGACCACGGCGGCAGGCTTTCTCGTACTGCGCGCGCGTGAAGCCGCGCCCGGCCCCGTGAGCGCCGCCGCAGCGCCAAGCGCTGTCGCAGTGCCGAGCGCCCCGCCGGCGCTGCAGCCGAGCCGCGCGCTCGACCTCGACCAGGACTCTGCCGCAGCGCAGGCCAGCGCTGCAGGCCGCGTCGCTCCTGCTCGCTCGGCTCAGACCGTCAGGCCCAGCGCCAAGCCCGCAGCCAGGCCGCCAGCCCGCCCGCCAACCTCGACGACGAAGCGCCCGCGCAGCGACGACGATCTCGACCCCGGCTTCTAGCGGGCCGCGGGTCAGCCGGTTTTGGTGTGCGATTCGGGATCGCTCGGGGCGTTGTCGACGGCTTGCTCGGCGGCGGTTTGGTCGTCGACAGGACGCACGGCTTTGAAGCGGGTGCCGGACTCCGGTCGCGGATGCTTGTGAAAGGGGCGCTGGATGGGTGTTGGACGTCGCATGCCGATCGGATTCGGTGCAGCGGGGACACCGATCACGGCGCGCGCCGGGCGCTCGCGGTAGGCCTGCCAGCTGAGCCATGCCACCAGTGCGCTGGGCAGAATCGCGCTCAAGGCTCCCACCGCGCGCGTCAGCCACGCCCCGGCGGCAGCACTGCCAAGAAAGCACGCGAGCGCAATG
>DATDEV010000323.1:0-9057 GCA_036522995.1 Polyangiaceae bacterium | reverse complement strand
TATTTTCTCAACCTTTTGACTGGTCGAGTTGTTGACAGGTCGATCCCAGACCTTTAGCGTCGCGGGCAAGAAGTGGGAGATAGTGGGGCGAAGTGCCTGACTCGCCCCAACCCTCCCAAAACCCTCATGTTCCGCGGGCAGTTCTCACATTCGGTCGACGCCAAAGGGCGCGTCAGTCTGCCCGCGCGCTTTCGCGACGTGCTCGTGGAGGGTGGGGATCAGCGCTTCGTGCTCACGCCCGCGGTGTTCGATCCCTGCCTGCACCTCTATCCCATGAAAGCGTGGGAGGAGTTCGAGCGCAAAGTTTCGGATCTTCCGAACCTCGACGCGACGGCGATTCGCTTTCGACGACTCTACGTGTCGGCCGCAGTGGAGTGCGAGCTGGATGGCTCGAGCCGCGTGCTCGTTCCGCCGCAGCTGCGTGAGCGCATCAAGCTCGAGAAGGAAGCGCTCTGGGCCGGCATGGGTCGCACACTCGAGCTATGGGCCAAGTCCACGTGGGAAGCGGCGCTCACGATGACGGCTGACGAAGAGACGGCGTTCCGCGCTGCTCTGGAGCAACTGAAGATATGACGATGACAGAGCTACCCTTCGATCCCAAGGTGAGCTTCTCCCACTTGCCGGTGCTGCTCGAAAGCATCGTTGTCGCGCTCGACGCGGCGCACGGCGGTGTGTTCGTCGATGCGACGGCAGGCGGCGCGGGGCACTCGAGCGCGATTCTGGCGGCCTCGCCGGACGTGCGCTTGATCGCCACCGATCGCGACCTGCAGGCAGTCGGCACGGCGCGAGAAAGGCTGAACGAGTTCGGCGAGCGCGCGCGCGTGGCGCACGCACGCTTCAGCGAGATTGGCAGCGTGCTGGAGGAGGTCGGCATCGCACAGGTCGACGGCATCCTGGCGGACCTGGGCGTGAGCTCGTTTCAGCTCGACACCGCCGAGCGCGGCATGAGCTTTCGTCACCCCGGACCACTCGACATGCGCATGGACACCTCACGCGGCGAGACCGCGCTCGAGCTGATCGAACGCCTGGACCAGGACGAGCTGGCCGACGTGATCTACGAGCTGGGTGAGGAGCGCCGCTCACGCCGCGTCGCGCGCTGCATCAAGCAGGCACAGGAGGCGGGTGAGCTGCACGACACCATCGAGCTGCGCCGCGCCATCGTGCGCGCGGTGGGCCCGCGGCGCGTGGGTGGCATCGACCCGGCGACGCGCACCTTTCAGGCGCTGCGCATCGCGGTCAACGCGGAGCTGAAGGAGCTGTCGGCGCTGCTCGAGCTGGGACGCAGCAAGCTGAAGCCCGGCGGTGTGCTGGCGGTGATCAGCTTTCACTCGCTGGAAGACCGCCTGGTCAAGCGCGAGTTTCAGCAGCGCGAGCTGTGGGCGCCGCTGACCAAGAAGCCGATCATCGCCGATGACGCGGAACAGGCGAAGAACCCGCGTTCGCGCAGCGCCAAGCTGCGCGTGGCGCGCCGGCTCGACGCCGAAGAAGCAGGCGACGCATGAGCAATCTACGAGAAGAGCGCAAGGCCGAGCGCGTCTTCTTGACGCTGTGGACGCTGGCCGTGTTGGCGGCGAGCGCGGCCTTCGTGCTGCACCTGGGGCTGCGCGTGAAGAGCGTGGAGCTCGGCTACGAGCTCGGTCGCGAGCACGCGCGCGTGGCTCGCCTGCGCGAGGTGAAGCACGTGCTGGAGCTGGAGGTGGCGAGCCACAAGACGCCCGAGCGCGTCGACTTCGTCGCCCGCACGCTGCTGGGTATGAGCGAGCCCTCGCCGGATCGCATCTTGCCAGCTGGTCGCCGCCCCGCTCCCGACGGCGGGCAAGCGCAGGCTCGAGCGCAGGCAGCCGCGGAGGCCGACGGACCATGAACGTGCGCAGGCCCAAGCCCGGACCGGTCAGCGGCGCTGCCAAGCAGGCGCCGGCCGTCAACTCGGTGGCGCGCGCACGCTGGATCCGCGTGCGCATCGGCATCCTGTCGGGGCTACTCGCGCTGGGGCTCGGGCTGGTGGTGTCGGCAGGCTACTCGCTGATGGTCGACGACGGCGCGGCCTGGCGCGAGCTGGCCGAGAGCCAACGCCAGCGCCGCCTGCACGTCTCGCCCAAGCGCGGCGCCGTCTACGATCGCAACGGCAGCGCGCTGGCGGTCAGCGTCGAGGTGCCGAGCGTCAGCATGGATGCGGTCGAGCTCTTGCGCGGCGTTTCGCCCGGCCAGGTGCCGGTGGTGGCGCGTGACGCCGCCAACCGCATCGCCGCCGTGCTCACGCTCGATGCGGCCCAGGTCGAGCGGCGCATCCTGACGAAGCGGCGTTTTGCTTGGCTCAAGCGCCAGATCAGCGCCGAGGAGGCCGACAAGGTGCGCGCGCTGGCGGGCGAGGGGCCCGTCGAGCAGCGGGTGCGCGGCCTGGTGGTCGAGGGCGAGGGACGCCGCTACTACCCGCGGCGCGAGCTGGCGGGACCGCTGCTCGGCTTCGTGGCGCCCGATGGTGAGGGCAAGGACGGGCTCGAGTTCGCGCTCAACGAAGACTTGAAGGGCCGCGTCGACAAGCTCGCCGGGCTGCGGGATCGCTCGGGTCGGCTGCTGTTTTCCGACGGCATCGCCGACGAGCAGGCGCTGGCCGGGCACAACGTGTACCTGACCATCGACCAAGGTATTCAGTATACGGCCGAGCGCGAGCTGATGCAGTCGGCGCGCGAGTTCGAGGCGTCTGGCGGCTCGGTGGTGGTGGTCGATCCGAACAGCGGCGAGATCCTGGCGCTCGCCAGCTGGCCGCTGTTCAACCCCAACGACTACGGTGACGCCGAGCCCCAGGAGCGCAAGGAGCGCGCGGCCAGCGCTGCTTTCGAGCCGGGCTCGAGCGTGAAGATGTTCACGGTCGCGGCGGGCCTGGCGGCGGGCGTGATCACGCCGACGCAGAAGCTGTTCTGCGAAAAGGGCGTGATGCCCGTCGACAACGTGCTGATCCGCGATACTCACCCGGCGGAATGGTTGACGGTCGCGCAGATTTTGGCCGTTTCCTCGAACATTTGCGCGGCCAAGATCGGGCTGGGGCTGGGCGAAGAGAAGCTGTACGAGTCCTTCCGCCGCTTCGGCTTCGGTGAGAAACCGGGCATCGGCGTGCCGGGCGAGGCTTCGGGCACGCTGCGTCCGCGCGGGCGCGGCTGGGTGCAGGTCGAGACGGCTTCGGCCGCCTTCGGTCAGGGCATCAGCGTGAGCAACCTGCAGCTGGCGATGGCCATGTCCGCCATCGCCAACGGCGGCGAGCTGTACGAGCCGATCCTGGTCAAGAAGGTCACGACCGCGACCGGCGAGCTGGTGCGCGAGGCAGCCTCCACCGTGCGTCGGCGCGCCATTCCCGAGAGCGTGGCGCGCACCCTGCGCGAGCTGCTGGTGGCGGTGACCGAGGGCGCCGGCACCGGCACCGAAGCCGCCATCGACGGCTATCGAGTGGCCGGCAAGACCGCCACGGCGCAGAAGACGGATCCGGCGACCGGGCGTTACTCGCTCGACAAGTTCATCGCGTCGTTCATCGGCTTCGTGCCCGCCGAGAAGCCGGTGGTGGCGATCGCGGTCACGGTGGACGAGCCGATGGTCGATCACGCCGGCGGCAACGTGGCGGCGCCGATCTTTCGGCGTGTCGCGCAAATGAGCCTGAAATACCGCGGCCTGACGCCGAAGGGTACCGAGCGAGCGGACGTGGCGGTGCTCGCCAAGAGCCCCGATCCGGCGAGCGCTACCTACGCTCTCTTGCGCGAGGCCGCGGGCAAGAAGCCGCCGGTGCAAGAGGTGACGGGTAGCGGTCCGGCGCCGGCGGGCAAGGTGCGGGTACCGGACATGACGGGCTGGCCTGCGCGCGCGGCGCTGAAGGCGGCGCTCGAGCTCGGCGTGCGGCCGACCATCTCGGGCACCGGGCTGCTGGTGACGCAGACGCCGGGACCGGGTCAGGTGATGGAAAAGGGAGCGACGCTCGCGCTGGTGTTCGAGCCGGCATCATGAAGGACTTGGCGATGACCTTGGAGCACGACCGAGCGCAAGGAGGCCTGAGCTTGAACGAGCTTGGCGCCCTGCTGGTCGAGCTTCGGCCGCGCATCGCAGGCGACGGCGAGGTGCGGGTGCGCGGCGTGCGCCAGGATTCGCGGCGCGTGGAGGCGGGCGAGCTGTTCGTGGCGCGTCAGGGCAAGCAGACGAGCGGCGCGGCGCACGCGCTGGAAGCCGCGGCCAAGGGCGCGGTCGCGCTGCTGGTAGAGCGCGGCGAGCCGCTACCGGCGACGCGCTTGCCGGTGCTCGAAGTGACCAACGTCAAGCGCGCTTTGGCGTTGGCCGCCGAGGCCGTTTACGGCTTTCCGAGCCGGACGGTGGACGTGATCGGCGTTACCGGCACCAACGGCAAGACGACGACGACGTTCTTGATCGAGCAGGGGCTGGCCGGCGCCGGGGCGCGGCCGGCGCGGCTCGGCACGCTGGGTTTCGCGATGGCTGGCCAGGAGTTGGGCGGCTCGCTCACCACGCCGGAAGCGGACGAGGTGTCGCGGCTGCTCAAGCAGGTCAAGGACGCCGGCGGCAGCCACCTGGTGATGGAGGTGTCGAGCATCGCGCTGGTTCAAGAGCGCGTGAGTGGCCTGCGCTTTCGGGCCGCGGCCTTCACCAACCTGACCCAGGATCACCTGGACTTTCACGGCACGCTCGCAGCCTACGCCGAGGCCAAGGCCGAGCTGTTCACGCGGCTCGCGCCGGAAACCTCCGTGGTCCACGTGGGCGACGCCTTCGGGCGTGAGCTGGCGAGCCGCATCGGCTCGGAGTTGCTCACGGTGGCGCGCCAGGTGCCGGCCGACGTTCATACGCTCACGGCCGAGGCCACGGTGCGCGGCATCCGCAGCAGCGTGGTCACGCCGCGCGGCGGCTGTCAGCTCGAGAGCGCCCTGATCGGCGAGCACAACTTGGAGAATCTGCTGCTGGCGCTGGGCGTGCTCGTGGCGCTCGGCATCGAGCCCGAGCGCGCCGCCCGCGCGCTGTCGAGCACGCCGCAGGTGCCGGGCCGGCTCGAGCGAGTCGGTACGGCGGCCGACGACGTGACGGTGCTGGTGGACTACGCCCACACGCCTGACGCGCTGGGGCGAGTGCTGCAGGCGCTGCGCAGCCAGTGGAGCGGCGACGCCTCCGGCGCGGCCAGCGGAGGCGGCCGCATCGTCTGCGTCTTCGGCTGCGGCGGCGATCGCGATAGGGCCAAGCGCGCCCCGATGGGCGAGGCGGTGGGACGCGGTGCGGATCTGGCTTACGTGACCTCCGACAACCCGCGCAGCGAGGATCCGGCCCGCATCATCGACGCGATCTTGCCCGGGCTCGAGGCGGCTTCGGCGCGCTACGTGGTCGAGCTGGATCGGGCGCGCGCCATCCAGCAGGCGGTGCTGACTGCCACGCCCGGAGACGTGGTGCTGATCGCTGGCAAGGGTCACGAGGACTATCAAATCGTCGGCGCCGAGCGGCATCACTTCGACGATCGCGAGCAGGCGCGGCTCGCGCTGGAAATGCGGCGCGGGCGAGAGCGAGAGATTGAACAGGAAGATGGGAAGATTGGAAGGCGAGAGTAATGGCGGGCGCTGCCTTGCCGTCCAACACCTTCCAGCTGTCGCTGGGTGACGTGGCGCGGGCTACGGGCGGGCTCTTGCTGGGCGACGCCGGGCAAAGCGTGCGCGGCGTGGTGACCGACACGCGGGGTGAGCTGGAAGGTGCGCTGTTCGTGGCGCTCACGGGCGAGCGCTTCGACGGCCACGACTACGTCGAGCAAGCGCAGGCCCACGGTGCGGCGGCCCTACTCGTGGAGCGTGACGTGGTCTGCAGCTTGCCGTCGGTGCGCGTGCCTTCGACGCTGGCAGCGCTGGGCGCGCTGGGGCAGCTGCGCCGGCGCACCTGGGACGGCAAGCTGATAGCGGTCGCGGGCTCGGCCGGTAAGACCACGACCCGCGCTGCGCTCTCGGCGCTGCTCGAGGCGGCAGAGCCGGGCAGCGCGCACTACGTGCGCGGCAACTTCAACAACTTGATCGGCGTGCCGCTGGTGCTGCTGTCGCTCTCCGACAGCGAGCGCTGGGCGGTGGTGGAGCTTGGCACCAACCGACCGGGCGAGGTCGCCGCGCTCACCGAGATGAGCGCTCCCGACCTGGCCGTGCTCACGCTGATCGGCTACGAGCACACCGAAGGGCTGGGCGATCTGGACGGCGTGGAGGCCGAAGAGGGCGCGCTGTTCGCGGCGCTCGGCGGCGGCAGCGTCGCTATCGGCAACCTCGACGACGAGCGCGTTGCGCGCCAGCTGGGCAAGGCGCCCGGCCGGCGCGTGAGCTATGGCCAGGGCGAGGCGGCCGACTACCGCTTTCGAGTTTTGGCCACCACCGAGCGTGGCTCGGAGCTCGAGGTAGTGCGCCGGCTCGCCGGCCACCGGCTGAGCACGCGCTTTCGCACCCAAACGCTGGGCGATGCGGGCGCCTATGCCGCCTGCGCAGCGCTGTGCGCCGTCGAAACCCTGCTCGCTCGCGAGCTGCCGGCCAGCACGCTCGACGCCGCTTTCGCGTCCGAGGTGGCGAGCGAGGCTGGCAGGCTCTGCCCGGTCGAGCTAACGGGCGGCATCTTGCTGCTAGACGATACCTACAATTCGAATCCCGAAAGCGCCGCGAGCTCGCTCAGGACAGCGCGTCAATTGGCCGACCAGCGACAGGCCAAGCTGGTGCTGGTGCTGGGTGAAATGCGCGAGCTCGGCGCGCTGTCGGCGGAGCTCCACCGCCAGCTGGGCGTGACGGCCGCAGCGCACGCGCCCGAGCTTTTGATCGGCGTCGCAGGCGACGCGCGCCTGCTGGTCGAGTCTGCCAGCGCCCTGGGCACCCCCAGCGAATTCGCGACCGACTCCGAGGGCGCTGCGGCGCTGCTGCTCGAGCGCCTGGCCGAGCCGGCCGTGGTGCTGGTCAAGGCCTCGCGCGGCGTGCGCGCAGAGAAGGTGGTCGAGCTGCTGGTCGCGTCGCGCGGGCCGAGCGGAGGGCGCGCAGCATGATGTACGAGCTGCTCTATCCGCTCCACGAGGTGTCGTGGCTCAGCTGGCTCAACGTCCTACGCTACACGCCGTTTCGCGCGATCATGGCCACCATCACGGCCATGGTGATCTCGTTCTTCGTGGCGCCCTGGTTCATCCAGAAGCTGCGCGGCAAGCAGATCAGCCAGATCATCCGCGAAGAGGGGCCCGAGTCGCACCTGGCCAAGAAGGGCACGCCGACCATGGGCGGCGCGCTGATCCTGCTCAGTGTGCTGCTCCCGACCATGCTCTGGGCCGACGTGCACAACGTGTTCGTGCTGGCGACGGCGATCGTCACGGCCGGCTACGGCGCCGTGGGCTTCATCGACGACCGCATGAAGATCATGGGTAAGAACACGCGCGGCTTGCCCGGTCGTTACAAGCTGCTCGGGCAGTTCACGATCGGCGGCTTTGCGATGGCCTACTTGTTCCTGGGCAATGAGCTGCCCAAGGGCTGGATGGCGATCCGCACCCGCTTGGCGATCCCGTTCGTGGCGTTCGACAAGCATCCGGTGGAGCTGCCGATCTGGCTGTATGTGCTGTTCGCGGTGCTGTTCGTGGTGGTGATGAGCAACGCCGTGAACCTCACCGACGGCCTGGATGGGCTGGCGATCGGTCCGGTGATGATGAGCGCCGGCACCTACCTGATCTGGGCCTACGTGGCCGGCTCGGTGCTGTTCGGGCGGCCCCTGGCGCAATACCTGGACATCGCCGGCATTCCGGAGATGACGGAGCTGTCGATCTTCGCTGCCGCGACCATCGGCGCCGGCACGGGTTTCCTTTGGTACAATACCTACCCGGCCCAGGTATTCATGGGCGACGTGGGCTCGCTCGCGCTAGGCGGCGGGCTCGGCATGCTGGCCGTACTGACCAAGACCGAGCTGCTCAGCATCGTGCTGGGCGGCATCTTCACGGTCGAAGCAGCCAGCGTGATCACCCAGGTCGTCAGCTTCAAGCTGTTCGGCAAGCGCGTGTTCTTGATGGCGCCCATCCACCATCACTACGAGAAGAAGGGCTGGCCCGAGCCGCGCATCATCGTGCGCTTCTGGATCATCTCCTTCCTGCTGGCGCTGGTCGCGCTGTCATCGCTCAAGCTCCGCTAAGATCATGCAGCTATCAGGCAAGAATGTGATCGTGGTCGGCCTCGGCAAGAGCGGCATGTCGGCCACGCGTCTGTGCCAAAGGCAGGGCGCGCGCGTGGTTGCGACCGACAGCGCGCCTGCCGACAAGCTGGCGCCCGAGGTGAAGAGCCTGCCGGCCGAGCTGGTGCTGGGCGGCCATGCGGGCGTGGCGTTCGAGAGCGCCGATCTGATCGTAGTCTCGCCCGGGGTGCCGAGCTTTCCCGAGCTCGAGCTGGCGGAGCAAGCGGGCGTGGCCGTGCTGGGCGAGCTGGCGCTTGCGGCGAGCTTGATTCAGGTGCCGCTGCTGCTCGTGGGCGGAACCAACGGCAAGAGCACCACCACGTCGCTGCTCGGCGACGTGCTGAAGGCGGCCGGGCTGCGCGTCTTCGTCGGCGGTAACCTGGGGACTCCGGCGTCGGAAGCAGTGGGGCAAAACTTCGACGTCGTGGTGCTGGAAGTGTCGAGCTTTCAGCTCGAGCGAGCGCCAGGCATCAAGCCGCGCGTGAGCATTCTGCTCAACATCACCGAAGATCACCTGGACCGCTACGCGACTTTCCAGGACTACGCCGACGCCAAGGGCAATGCGTTCGTCGGCCAGGGGCCCGCCGACCTGGCGCTCATCCCCGAAGGCGACTACGAGGGCCGCCGCCAGGCCCGCCGCGGCAAAGGGCGAATCCTGGAGATTGGCGGCGCCGGCGCGGACTTCGCGGTGATCGGTAGCAGCATCGTCGAGCAGACAACCGAGCAGCGCTTCGAGCTCGGCAAGACTCGCCTGCACGGCCGCCACAACCACACCAACGCCGCTTTCGCCGTCGCCGCGGCGCGTGCGCTGGGCGTCCCGACGCCGGCGGTGCAGCAGGCGCTGCTCGACTTCAGGCCGCTGCCGCA
>DATDEV010000322.1:0-5297 GCA_036522995.1 Polyangiaceae bacterium | reverse complement strand
GCAAGTGCAGCACCTTCACGCCCACCACCGCCCAGTAGATCGCATAGTCCCGATCGGTCGCGACCGGCAAGCTCACGCGCGGGTCCCGCGCCACGTCCTCGTCGCTGCCCACGTTCTGTAGCCACGCCAGCGCCCCCGCGCGCGCCTCGTCGACTGGAAAAGCCAGCGCCTCGTCGTCCGCGAGCTCGGGCGCCATGCCGATGGAGTCAGCGGACAGCAGGTGCAGGCCGTAGAGCAGCCGCTGCTTGTCGGTGAGCTCCTGCCCGAGCGGAACCTGGGCGCGCGTGCCGTCCTCGAGCAGGCGAGCCGTGCCGACCAAGAAATCAGGACCAAGGGTCGCGTCGAGGACGCCTTGCAGAAAGCGATACGCACGCGCGGTGCGCAGGTAGAAGGTCGGGAAAGGCTCGACCACCAGCTTGGGGTACAGCGTAAACTCCCGCGCCTCGACTTCTGCCGATAAGGTGCGGGCGTTGACGATCGCGATCTGCTTCACGTGCGTCTCGCGCGTCTGAATGAGCAGGGACTTGAAGGTCTCGACCAGCTTCTCCTTGTAGGCCCGCGTGAGCAGCAGGTGCTCGGACTCACTCGCCTGACCAGGCAGGAGCAGGGTCTGGAGCGCGTACAGCTGTTGGTCGTAGAAGCCGGAGTCGGGGCGGGGCGTGAGGTCGAGCTCCCCGCTCTGAATCTTGCGAATCAGCCCGTCGATGAGCGTTTCGCCTTCGGCGAGCTCGCCGCCGCAGAGCAGCTTCCGCATCAGGCGGTTGTCGGCGCTTTCGGAGGCCGGGAAGGCAGCCGCGCCGCGATTGCAGAAGGGGTAGTCGGGATACTCTACCGGCAAGGTCGCCGCGAAGCGCTGCTCCACATCGGCCAGGTCACCGAGCGCCTCGGCTTCCGGGACGAACGGCGCGACGTCGAAGGGGCTCGCGTCGAAGAGCGGATCGGTGACGCCGCCGTAGAGGTCGAGCGTGCGGCGGTACTGGTCCGAGAGCGGTCCGGCTTGGCCCACGACCAGCCCCAGCCCCGCCAGGGCCGCAAAGGGCAGGCGCTCGGAAACGCGGGGCACGTAGCGTTGCTGCAGCCAGCGATCGCGCGCGAAGATGCGAGCGAGCACCGGTGTCCAGCCGTAAAATCCAATTGGTTTGGAGAGGAACGCTTCCCTGTCGAAGCTTTCCGCAGCCTGCGTCGCATGCTGGAGCAGGCCAGGGTCGATGGCGTTCGTATCACCGGCAACCGCGAAGGCAGTCGCGATGTGCTTGGCTGCCGCGAGCGCGGGGCCCTGCTCTGCTGCCACGCCCTCGCGCGAACGCTTGGTGAGCTCAGCTAGCAAGTCGAGCAGCAGCTGGTGCTTGTTCACCCGGCTCGCTTGGCCGCTCTCCGCCGCGAGCTCCACGGCGGCGTAAAGGCCGTCGTTGAACGGCTTGAGCGCGCCGCTTACCACCTCGGTCGTCGGCAAGGTAGGCGCACCGCCGAGCGCCGCGAGAGCAGCGCCCCGAGACGGAAACACCTTGCCCCGAAGTGCGTCGTCGGTGTCGCCGGTCGATTGCAGTGTCAGGCGCGTCACGCTCGCGCTCTTGTTCAGCGTGACCTGGCAGCCGTCGAACTCCTCCACCACCACGCGTTCGCGGTCGTAGATCGGGTGCTTGTCCGAGAGCTGATCGTCGGCGAGCGGCTCGGTCTTTCGGGACTCAGTCACGACTTCACCGACCCCCACGACGTCCATGGGGTCGACGCAGCCCCCGAGCACGGCACCCAGTAGCACTAGCAACCTTCGCCCGTTCATTTCTACCTCCCCTGCCGTTTCATTGAAGCTCCAAGACCTCGGCGCCCCCGTCTGTCCGCCCAACAACGAGCACGCCGTGGCGAGCTCCGCCAAGAGCACCCCGAGCGCAAAAGCGCATCGCCATCCTGACCATCGACATTGAAGGTGGCCCAGCCAGGCATTTCGGTCAACACACAGTTCGCACTTCTAGTGCGCACGCATGGCGCCCTCATGTGCATATTATGCATACATGCATTTCGTGCGAATCTCGGCCAATTGGCTGCGTTTCATGCGTGGGAGGCGCTCGCAGCGCCGCCGAGCTCGCGAACATACTTTCGCAGCCTGTTGCCCTGCTTGTTGCGCACGTCAATGGGAGGCAAAGAAGATGCAGTTGCCCGCTGGATCCAGGACGATCAGCTCGGAGGCTCCGTAGAACGTCTTCCTCTCTGGAACGACCAGCGGCCAGCCCTCGAGAGCGGCGCGAATCTCCGCGAGGTCGGGCACTTCGACGTAGAGCACGGAGCGGTGCGGTCCGTCCGCAAGTCTTGCCTTCGAGACTCTGCAGCACCGCTGCAGCACCGCTGCAGCAAACGGCGAGAGGCACTGCGCTTTTGCCTTTTGGCTAACCGCCGCCTCAGTCGGGCAGGCCGGGGTTCGCCATCGTGACGACTTTCAGGGTCGCGCGTGAAGTGACGAACAGGGTCTTGCGATCGGCCCCGCCGAAAGTGCAGTTCGACGCTTCGCCGGTGGCCACCGCGCCCAGCCGTTTGCCGGTCGGATCGAAGATTTCGACGCCGGCTTGCGTGCCGACGTAGACGTTGCCGGCGCAGTCTTCGCACATTCCGTCGGCGGTCGTGCCCATGGTTTTTCCGAACGCCGTGGGTGCGTCGACCACGCTGCCGTCGCTGCCCAGCTCGAATTTCGAAAGCGACTGATTGCCGACGTCGCTGACGATGAGCGCCTTTTCGTCGAGCGTGAGCAGGACGCCGTTGGGGCGACCAACCTTGGTGCTCACCTTCTTGGCTTCAGTGCTGCCTGGCGCAATGTAATAGAGACCGCTGTCGGGATCGCTGAAGTAGATGCCGCCGTCGCTGCGCACGATGACGTCGTTGGGCTTGAAGTTGCCGGACGCGATGTTGCCGCCGACCTTCTGCTTGGTCGCGCTGTCCCAGCGATAAATTGCCCGATTCTTCTGATCGGCGACGACGATTTGGTCGTTCGAGTCCACCGCGAGGCCATTGCTGCCGCTGTCCTCGAGCGCCTTGCTCAGCATCATGCTCGCGGGGTCGAAGCTCCAGATGCGCTCCGGGCTGCCCGCGTTGTCCGAGAACAGCACCTGTTGGGTCGTGGCTACCCAAACCACCCCTTCGACGAACGCAAAGAACGAACCTTGCGGCGCCGTCACCTCTTTCACAGCGCCGATGCCCGTGGTCGGGTCGACGAAGCCGCTCAAGCCGCCGCACACCGCTTGGCCCGAGGCGCCCTTGCCGGAGTTGACGTTGCCCGAGCCGCCCGCCCCCGCCGAGCCGCCAGCGCCAGCCGCACCTCCCACGCCAGCGCCGCCGTTGGGCGCGCTGCCGCCTTGACCCGCTGCTCCGCCGCGGCCGGCGTTGCCTGCTCCGCCAACACCGTCGGCCCCGCCAGCTCCGCCCGTGGGTTGTCCGGGCACGCCGCTGGTTCCGGCTGCGTTGCCTGCGCTGGCCTGACCTGCTGCGGCAGGACTGGTGCCACCGCCCCCTGGGAGCGCCGTCTCCCCAGCGCCGTCGCAGCCCGCCACTGCTGCGACAGAAGCTACACCAAGGAACGAAGACAACCACCAGAGGGAAATTTTCGGCATGACCTGGAACCGTTTCCAGAACTTACCACGAGCCACTGCGCAGGCCAGCGCTTGCGCTGGTGCACAAGCAGTTCAACGGCACCGTCGACGTCAAAAAGCTCCTTGACCACCTGGTCGGCGAAGGCTGGGCGCGAATCATTGCAGAGGATCTGGTGGCGGGACGAACTCGCCGTACGGCCCGAGGTGCATGTCCAACTGCTCCAAGCACCCGGCCGGCGCCTGGCCGCAGGCTTGCCATGCGCTGAGGTTGGCGGCTCCCAGCTGAAACCGCGCGGTCTTTTGGTCGGACGCGCACGAGCACCACCACGGCTCACCTGGCTCGGCCCGGGCGCAGGCAAGGACCAACCTGCCTTCCGCCACGATGGCGCGCCCGTCGACCGTCGCAGCCTGAAGGCAAGTCAAGTTTTCTTCGCACGATTCAGTGAAAGCGGTCAGGGACGTCGGCTCACAACTCGCGGCACCGGTTGCTTGGATCACCGCGGCGGCGTCGCAATTCAAGATCGACGATGCGCAACTTGCGGCATTGGGAGCATCGGGTAGCTGAAAGCTAAAAGACGAATCGCCGACGGAGCAGTAGCAGTCCGCCCCACCGCCAGCGCGGGGGCTGCAAGTGGCGTAGCGTGCTTCCGCCTTGGCCAGACTGACGTCGTCGGTCAGCGGCATGGGGGCCGCGCACATCTCAGCGCGTTGGCACCCTTCGTCGTTCGCGGAGTCGTTCGTCAGCCAGCATTCTTTGTCGCCGTCGAAGTCGGGCGTTGCCCCACTCATGCAAAACTCGAGGAGCGGCCGACAAACGGGGCCGTCGCCATCGACCAGCAGATCGTAGTCTGCCGCCTTGGTGCCAGAGCTGCAGTGGCATGCGAACGATGTACCTGACTCGACTGCCTCACAGCTCGCCGAGCCAAACTGGACGAGCCAGGCGCGAGCATCCACCGGGAAGTCGAGCTCGATTTGCCTGGCGCAGGTGAGCTCCGCCGCGCAGCTGCCTGCGGAGGGGGTTTCGTTGCCCTCACAACTCTCCTCGCCGAGCTCGCTCTCCTTCACTGAGCACAACCCGGCGGTGAGGGCGCAGGCCTGGAGGCCGTGCGCGCCTTCGATCTGGTAGGTGCGGTTCGGATTGCTCGTCTCGCATTGACATTGCCATCGCTCAGAATCAACGCGGTGACAGTTCGTGAGTTGTGAAACGGTGTCGCAGTAAGCTGCGAGCGAGCACTTATCTTCCGTTTCCATGCGAGCACGCGCTTCGCAGCCAGGCGGTAGCGGTAGCGGTAGCGGTAGCGAGGGTACCGCACCTGCGCCGGCCATGCTGTTGGTGCCGCCAAGCTCGCCGGGCTGGCTGCCACCTGAAGAACTGGCGCCGCCGCTTTGCTCGCTGCCGCCGACGGGGGGGATCGTACCAGCGGACTTCGTGCCCCCTGCAGCGCTGCCGCCCTCGGTGTCACCAGCGCTTCCCGCCGCGCTGGGCGGCAGAGAATCGTGTCGGTCACGAGAAGCCGACCCTCCGCACGCCGCCAGGAACCCAAACCCTAGTACGCTCGTGCACAACCATATCGCCACCCAGTCACTTCTACCCATGGCTCATGGTGTCACCTCGCCGAGTCGCTGTCTCTGGTCCGTAGCCGGCAGCCTTAGCGAAGTTCCCGCTCAAACAAAAGCCGATTTCATTGATCCGCTTTGCTCTCGGCCCGGCACATTACTGGC
>DATDEV010000321.1:0-6543 GCA_036522995.1 Polyangiaceae bacterium | reverse complement strand
AATCCTACAGCGTGCGATGAGCTCGGCGGGCGTCGGTGAATCGCCGAGGCCTTCGCTGAGCAGGTCTGCGGGCGAGCGCGCAGATGCCAGTAGCGCTTCGAGCGGCTTGAGGAAGCGGCGCTCGTCCTGGTTCTGAGTGTTGCGGCGACCGCGGCGCGACAGGCCGCCGGAGGCGATGTCGAACAGCGCCTGGGCGAATTCGACGGCGGGCTTGCCGGCCAGCGGCGCCGTGAGGCCCTGGCGCACCAGCCCGAGGCGATCGCGATTCATGACCTCGAGCGTGAGCGGCGCTACCAGCTCTTCGCTCTGGCTCAGCGCGCGCGCGTCGTACAGGATGCCCGTGAACAGCGCCGGCACTGCCATCGACAGCTCGGCGGGCAGCGAGTCGCAGCTGCGAACCTCGAGCGTGTTCTTGAGGCGCGCTTCGGGAAACAGCGTTTGCAGGTGCAGCTTGAAGTCAGCCAGCGTGGCGCGATGGCCCTGGTAGCCGGCGGCCATGAAGCTGCGGAAGGTCTGGCCGGTGTTGGCCACGGCCTGGCCGTCGCGCTTGATCAGGAACATCCCCGAATCGAGCGCCCATTCGATGTAGTCGCGGTAACCGGGCTTGGGCTTGGCCCACAGGCTGGGGATCAGCCCCGAACGCGACGGATCCATGTGCAGCCAGACCTCGCCGCGCACGCTCTTGCTGCCAGCCAGCTTGCCCTCCTTGAACGGCGAGTTGGCCAGCATGGCGTGGATGAGCGGTGAGAGCTTGAGCGACAGCACGAGCTTTCGCATCGCGTCGGCTTCGCTGGAGAAGTCGAAGTTGGCCTGCACGGTGGCGGTGCGGCGCATCATGTCGTGCGCTGCATGGCCCTGTTTGGGCAGGTACTCGCGCATGATCGCGTAGCGCTGCTTCGGCACCCAGCTCAGATCCTCTTGTCGCGCCAGCGGATGGAAGCCGACGCCGAGCCACGTCAAGCCGAGCGCCTTGGAGACGGGGCCGAGCTCGCGCAAGTGGTTTTGAAACTCCGCGTCCACCTGATGCAGATCGGGCAGGGCCGCGCCGCTCAGCTCGAGCTGCGAGCCGGGCTCGAGCGTGATGCTGGCGGTACCGCGGCGCAGCGCGATGACCGGTCCGTCCGGCGACTCGCGCTCCGGCTCCCAACCGAAGTCGCCGAGCGCCTCGAAGATGGCGACCACACCGCGCTCACCCTCGTACTGCAGCGGTGCGCCCGTCTCGGTGACCACCGCGAATTTTTCGGCCTCGGCGCCGATGCGAAATCGCTCGGCCGGTTTTTGGGCAGCTTGAAATACCTCCACCAGCTCGTCCACGCTCTGCAGCGGGCGGTCCTGGGGCGTCGGCTCGGGGCTCGCGGTCATTGTCGGACGGGGTAATAGAGCCAGACGGGCCGACTTACCAGCTGCCGGGGTCCCTATCGAGCTCGGTGTCGGAGGGCCGGTTCGGGAATGACGGGTGAAGCGAGCCCAGGGCCAGGGCCAGGGCGCGGGTGTGGGCCTCGGTCGTACCGGCCCCGCCGCCGATGACCCGGGCGCCGCCGAGGCTCAGGTCGATGGCGCGCTCCACCCAGTGCTCGGGGTCGGACAGGGCGTCATCGAAGCCGCGCACGGCGGTTTCACTGGCCGCCAGCAGCACACCCGGAAACATGCCGCGGGCCTCGAGCGCCGCGCGGAACCGCTCCAGCTGGCGCAGCCCGATGTCGATGTGGGGCACCTCGAACAGCAGGGTGCTGGCGCCGGCTTCGGCCAGCGACTCGATCAGCTCGTGCGGATTTCCGTCCACGGTGCTGTCACCGGTCGGACCGCACTCGATCACCGCCCAGGTGGGGAGCTCCGTGCGCGAGGCCGCCACGACCGCCGCCATGAGCCCGAGCCGCGAGCCCTGGCCACGTGCCACCAGCAGCTCACAGCCCGCGGCTGCGAGCCGCGCGGCGTGCTCCGTCAGCTCTTCGTGCAGGCGATCGGCCGCAATCGGGCTGACCATGTCCGAGCCCAGTACGCCAGCCACGGCAATGGGCCTGCCGTTATCGCGGACCGCGTCGAGCGCCAGCTCCACCGCGCGGCCGGTGAGCTGCGCCGAGCGGTGCTCCATCCCGACCTCGGCCAGCGCGCGCGGCGTGGTGTCGGCGGTCAGGGCGGACAGCACGTCGACGCGGCTCTCGATCTCTGCCAGGTAGTGCGACTCGACCTCGCTCGGGCGCTCGCGCAGCAGCTGACCAAGCGTTCCGGGTGAGCTCAGCAGCACTCCCCGGGCTCGGAAGGACGCACCCGTATCGGCATCCAGGACCAGCGGGCGGCCTGCCAGCAGGCGTGTGCGCAGCAGCTCGAAGCTCATACCGAACTAGCAAGACTACGGGCGCTGGGCCGTTTGCGCAACGCCCGGGGCCTTTGGGCCGGAGGGCTGCGCCTCGCTCGTGAGCAGCGCCGTTAACCCCCGCTTTACGTCGGTTTGGGTGAGCGGATCTTGCGCGGCGCGCTCGACCAGCGTTCGGCCTGGGGGGCCGCCGATGCGCAGGAGCGCGCCGCCGATCGCGACCACGGCGCTCACCAGCGACGGCTCGTCCGCGGTGGCGCGGTAGAGGGCGAAGAAGGTGCGCAATTCTTCGTACTCGGCGGGGGTGGCCAGCTTGCTCAGCGCTTGCGCGGCGCGCTCGACGTCGGTCATTTCGTTGGCCGGGTCGTTGAGGTGCCTGGCAAGCAGCGGGGTGGCGGCCACCTCGTTCATGGCCGAGAGCGCGTCGGCGAGCGGCCCGAGCGGCGGTGGCAGCAACACGTCGTTGATGTAGTCGTAGTGGCGCTCCAGAGCCGCCAGCATGTACTGCTTGCCGGAGCGGCGCGTGGCGATCAGCGCGCGCGCTGCCGCGCGCAGGTCGGGCGGGATCTTGGCGCTGCTGGTCAGATCGATGAGGATCTTGGTGACGATGGGCTGGTCGAGCTTGACCAGCTCGTCGAGCAGCAGTTTTTGCGCCACCGCCATGTCGGGCGTGAGGTCGTTCAGCGCTTCGCCGAGCTGCTCTGCCAGCGCTGGAGGGGGCTGCTTCTGCGTGAAGCTGGCGGCGCTGACGTCGAGCGTGCAAGCCGTCAGGCGGCCGCCGAGCTCCACGCTGCCGGCGTCGCCGCCGCTGTCGGAGAGGAGCGTGACCTTGCCGCTGGCGTCGCAGGTGGCGAAGCCCCGCTTCGCTGCACCGACTCCCAGCGTGTCGGCGCGGAGTGACTTCACGAAGCGAACGCTGCCGTCGCGATCCGACAAGCCGAATACCACGCGAAAGTAGCTGGCCAGAAAGGCGTGGTTGCTGAAATGCGCGCTGCCGTCGCTCACGCTGGGCACGGCGGCCAGGCGGATCTTGAGCCGCGCCGAGCTGCTCACGGGCCACAGCTGGTTGCCGCTACCCAGCCACACCGGCTTGCCTGGCAGGGCGCGCTCCGGAAGCGCAACCCGGGTGGCCTGGTTGGTGGTGGCGAGGTGGATCTTGTCGTCGAAGCGCACCAGCCCCTTTTCGCCGAACCACAGCTGGCCGTCGAAATTGCGTGCCTGCGTGACGATCTCGCGCAGCAGCAGGCGCGCCACTTCCTCGCCGCTGTTCAGCTCCACGGCGGAGACGTACTGATTGTTCCAGGGAACGAAGGCGATGCCGCCCTGGACCGCGGGGTAACCGAGCTCTACCGCCGAGTCGACCTCGCGCACCACGCTGCCCGCGCGGTTCACGGCGATCAGGCGACTCTTGTGCGGGGATTCGGCGGCGACCACCGCCACCGTGAGCGCGCCGTCATCGCCTGCGCCGCGCAGTTTGCGGCCCTTGATCGACAGCGACCACAGTTGCTGCCCCGTCTTGGCGTCGAGCGCGAACAGCTCCCCGGCGCGACTGGCAACCACCACGTTGCCGGCCACGATCGGTAGCGTGTCGGCGCCGCCGGCGTGCGACCAGGGCTTGCCGTCCGGTAGCGTGACGCCGAACAAGCCCACGTCGTTCACGCCTACGGCCACGGGCGTCGCCGCCGGAGCCGGTGTGGAGCGCAGGCGCTTTTCGAGCGCGGCGATCGACTCGCCCTGATCGGCCTGCCACGTTTCGGAGAAGGGGGCGCCGGTGCCCTGCACGCCGGAGCCAGCGCAGGCGCTGCCGAGCAGGGCGATACCGCCAGCCCAGGCTGAAAGCAGGCGGAACATCACTGTTCCTCCGTGGCTGAAAAGCCCTTCAGGGCACGCTCGAGCCCGCGTTTGACCTGGGGGCTCCCGTCCGGCGGGAGCTTCGCCAGCGCCGTTTGCAGCAGTTGATGGGCGGGCTGGGTTGCCATCCGGCGCAGGTGCTCGATGAGCTTGAGCTTCAGCTCGTCGCTCACCTCGACCTGGGGCCGGAGCAAGAGCGGCACCACCGCCGACTCCATCACGTCGAAGCGCAGCTTACCGAGCAGCCCGAGCAGCTTTTCGCACTCGGCGCCCGTACACAGCATCCCCAGCGACTGCGCAGCCTCGGCGACGTCCTTGGGCAAGGCGCTGAACAGCTCGGGCACGGCAGCTCGCACGTCGAGGTCGCCTAGACCGCGCGCTGCGATCGAGCGCTGGACGGGGTCGTCGCCGTGCAGCGCTAGGCGCAGCACGTCACCGGCCAGCGGCGACTTGGTGGCGATCAGGGCGCGCAGAGCCGAGCGGCGGAGCTCCGGCGCGCGATGCCGAGTGTAGGGTACGAGCGCGCCGCCCGAGCTCGCCTGCCCCAGGCTGCGGAGCGTTTCGATGGCGCGCAGCAGCACCTTGGCGCTGGCGCCTCGCGCGAGCAGGGCCTCGACCGGCGCTGCGCCGGCTGGGTCGCCACTCTTCTGGATGGTGTCGAGGGCCTGCAGCACCTGGGCTTCGTCCCCGGATTCGAGGGACTTTTGCAGCCCCGGCAGGTCCAGCTTCGACTTCGGGGCGCTGGCGCCGGCCTTGGCGGCGGGGGGCTTACCGGGCGCGCTCTTCGGCGGTGCGGCGGCCGCGCCGGGCGCCACTCCGGACAGCGCCAAGGCTGCGCCGATGATCAGGATACGAGGATTTCTGCCGGACATCGTAGGCTCCGTGCGAAAGTACGCGCCTCTCATTACCGGTCCAGCCCATGAAACTCAAGGCGCCGGGGCCGCCGCCCCCGCTTCCCAACATCCGCCTCGAAGTCATCGAAGACCTATCGCCGAAGGGTGTCAGCGGCTTTCTGCGGCTGCGCCGGCGTCGATTTCGCGCGCACTATCCCGACGGGTCAGCCAGTGAGCCCTTCGACTACGACGAGGTGGATCGGCGCGCCATCGATGCCGCCGTGATGCTCGCGCACTACGAAGACGCGCGCGGCGTGCCGTACGTCTACCTGCGTAGCAGCGTGAGGCCGCCGGTGGCGATGCGCGACAAGGCGCGCTCGCCCTTGCTCGAGGAACACGACCACGGCGGGCTGTGGGAGCTACCGGCGGGCCTGGTGGAGCCGGGCGAGCAAACGCCGGAGGGCGTGATCGGCACCGCGCAGCGTGAATTGCTCGAGGAGCTGGGCTTCGAGGTGCAGCGCTCGCAGCTGCTGCCACTAGGGCCGAGCCTGTTTCCGACGGCCGGCATCTGCTCGGAGCGCCATTTCTTCTTTCACGTGGCAGTCGATCCGAATCAGCGTCGGGCGCCCGAGCTCGACGGCTCGCCGCTCGAGCGCTTTGGTGAGGTGATCGATGTGCCGCTGTCCAGCGCGCTCGATTGGTGCGCCCAGGGCAACATCGAGGATGCCAAGACCGAAATCGGCCTGCGGCGCTACGCTGACATCATCGCCCGCGGCCTGCGCGTGGATTAGTCTCCCGCCCCCGAACCGAGATGCCAGGACCGAGAGTCGTCGTCGTAGCCAAGCGCACGTCCTACCAGCGCTTCGTGGAAGAAGAAGGGGACCCGCGCGCCAGCCAGCTGGTGAAGCAGAAGGACCCTGCCGTGCGCAGTTGGCTCGACTCGCACGCCGAGCACTTGCGCACGCTCGAGGTGGTCACCAGCGAGCTGCAGCGCGCCGGCGCGCAGACGCTCTTGATCCGGCGCGCGCACGCGGCCTTCGACACCGAGGGCGCACAGCTGGTGATCGCCGTCGGCGGCGACGGCACTTTGCTGGCGGCTTCGCACAACGTGGACGATGTGCCGATCCTGGGCGTGAACAGCGCGCCCAACTATTCGGTCGGCTTCTTTTGCGCAGCAACGCGCAAAGATTTTCGTCGCCATCTGGAGCTGGCTCTCGCCGGCAAGCTGCGCAGTGTTTCGCTGTCGCGCATGTCGGTGTCGCTCAACGGTCGCATGCGCAGCAAGCGCGTGCTCAACGACACGCTCTACTGTCACGACTCGCCCGCCGGCACGTCGCGCTACATCTTGCACATCGGTCGCACCAGCGAAGAGCAGCGCTCGAGCGGCATCTGGATCGGTCCGCCTGCGGGCTCCACCGCCGCGCAGCGCTCGGCCGGGGGGCGCATCCTACCGCTCGCTTCGCGGCAGTTGCAGCTCGTCGTGCGCGAGCCCTACAGTCCACGCGGCAAGAAGAACGCGCTGGCCCGCGCGCTGATCAAGCCGCG
>DATDEV010000320.1:0-5555 GCA_036522995.1 Polyangiaceae bacterium | reverse complement strand
GGCGCGGGTGGCCTGCTGCTCGGGCCACTGGTCGTGCGCCTGGCCGTCGAGGGCCTGGTCATGCTGCGCGAAGCCAGCCCCACCACCTTCCCGAGGGCGTAGCCGCTCCGCCTCAATGCTGGTGCGAAGCGGGTAGGGGGGCGCTGATCTCGGGCCAGGCGCCTTCCAGAGCGTGCTGCATGCGCTGATTCAGGTTGTGCCCGGCCAACTCGTCGCCGACCACCAGCGCCTCGACCCCTGCGCTTTCGAGCACCTTTTTGGCTGCGATGGCGCTCTGAAAGCAGGCACGGCTGCCGCACACCAGCGCGATGCGCCGTCCGCCTGCGTCGTGGAACGCGCGCGCGAAAGCAGGACTGCGCGAGGTTTGGTAGCCGCCCTCGGCCAAGATGACGATCGGAAAGCGCGCCGCCTGCTCGCGCAGTAGCGGCTCGGCGAACGTCGCGCCTTGCGAGAAGCCGGCGTAGATCATCGGCCCGCTCGCCACATAGGGGCCATAGCGCTGGCGTGCCATCGCCACGGCCGCTTCCACGCGCTTGGCCAGGGCGCCGGGAGAGGACCAGCCGAAGGTCTGCCCGCCCATGCGGCTTCCTTGCGGGCAGACCACGAACGCCCCTGCCTGCGCTGCGAGCCGCCAGCCGCCGCACGCCCAGTCGGGTCGGTCTCCGGCGCCGTGGACGCCGACCACCAGTGGCCTCGGCTCCACGGCACCGAGCGGCGGAGTGACGAGCACTGCGTCCGCTTCGCTGCCGAGGCGCTCGAGCCACTCGCCCTGCAGCGCCGGCAAGGCCGGATTGGTCACGGCGCTGGCAGTGGAGCTCGGGTGCTCGGTGAGTGGCGCTGCTGGCTCCGCGGCACGCGGGGCTTGCTCGACGCGGACCGGACGATGCTCGGGCTCCGAGGCGCGCGGGCAACCGCTCAGCAGACCCAGCGCGAGCAGCGACGCGAGGCGGCCAGCACTGCAGCCACACGAATTCCGCTGAAGAGTCATCGACGTCACCTTTTAGGAGGTTGCGAGTACCGCTCCACCACTGCAAGGCGCTTGCCAGCTGCCGCTTACGAAATTCTTAGGATCGGCCTAAGGAATTCTTAGCGGCAGAAAAGTCCGGGATTTTGCAGATTATCGGGATGCGAAATCTCAACCTATCCAGTCTCGTTCCCGTTTTGCTAGTCGGCCTGGTCGGCTGCTCCGGCTCGCCGGCCACCAGCGCGGAGCCGCCCGCGCCCCAACCGGACGAGCCCGCCGGTCCCGAGCCCGAGCCCGCCACCACCCCGACCTTCCTGCTGCAGCTGTCACTCGAGAAGCTCCCGATCGCGCAAGGTGACGAAAGCCTGCTCGAGGTCGAGCTGCAGCGTCAGGGCGGCTTCGAAGGTCCCGTCGAGATCACGGTCTCGGGTCTGCCCAAGGGCGCGAGCGCCGAGCCGCTCACGATTGCAGCGGACGAAGCCAAGGCCATGCTCACCATTCGCACGGCCGCGACGGCTCCCCATTCGCTCCCGACCACCGTCACGGTCAGCGGCAAGGCGGGCAAGCTCGCCGACTCTCGGCAGCTGAGCGTCACGGTCTACGGGACGCCCGGCGCGCTGGATACCAGCTTTCAGGGCGGAAAGGTCATGGTCCCGGTTGGCGCCGCCGACGCCTACGCCTACGCCATGGCGGCTCAGCCGGATGGCAAGATCATCGTCGTCGGGACCATGTACGAGCATCAGGGCGACTTTGCCGTGCTGCGCCTGACGCGTGACGGCGAGCTCGATACGAGCTTTGGCGAGGCAGGTCTCGTGGCCACTCAGGTAGGCGAGGGCTCCGACGTGGCGCGCGCGGTCGCGGTCGACGAGGCGGGACGCATCGTCGTGGCTGGTACGGCGAGCAGCCCGGCAAGCGGGCTCGACTTCGCGGTCGTGCGCTACCTCCCGAGTGGAGAGCTCGACGACAGCTTCGGCGACGCCGGCAAGCGCATCGTGAGCTTGGGAGATGACTCGGACACCGCCTACGCTCTCGCCCTGCAAAGTGACGGAAAGATCGTGGTGGGCGGCGACTCGAATCGCGGCAGTAGCTCGAGCGGGGTCGACTTCGCGCTGCTGCGCTTGCTCGAGGACGGCAGTACCGATTCGAGCTTCGGCGATGCAGGCATCGTGACTCAAAGCGTCAAGACGTTCGGTAGTCGCGATTCGATCTACGGCCTCGCGCTGCAGACGATCGACGGCGAAGAGCGCATCGTCGCAGCCGGAGGCGAGGGCGACTTCTCGCTGGCCCGCTTCCACGACGACGGCACGCTCGATCGCAGCTTCGGCGAGCAGGGCACGCTGAGCGGCCTGTTCGAGTCGACCATCGGCGCCGCCTTTGCCGTCACCGTCACTCCCGACAACGAGCTGGTGGTTGCCGGTCACGCCCAGCACGACTTTGCGCTGGCCAAGCTGGCCGTCGACGGAACCTTTTTCGACGGCTTCGGCGACGGCGGCAAGGTGGTCACCGCGATCAGCGAAGACAACTGGGACGAAGCCCACGCGCTGGGCCTCGATCAGGAGGGGCGCATCCTTTTGGCAGGCTGGACCTACGAGGGCAACAGCTCGAGCGGCAACACCACCCTGGTGCGCTACGACGCCGAGGGCGCGCTCGACACGAGCTTCGGCGCCGAGGGCATCGTGGTGACCGAGGTCGCAGCGCCGACCAGGGCAGACCAGGGCAGCGCGCTGCTCATCGCGCCCGACGAGCGCGTGCCTTCCGAGCGAATCCTGGTGGGTGGCTACGCCAGCCGTGGTTACTCGCAGTTCGCGGTGACGCGGTTTTGGCGCTAGCTCCCGAAGGCTGTCGCGTCGGCGCTTATTTCACGCTAAGCGCCAGGCGTGGTCACGCTGATCAGCGCCGAGCAAGCAGCCTGGATGCAGAGCGGTGTCACCTCGATCGTCGTTGCATCCAGCAGCGAGGGCGGCCGGCCTGCGGTGGGCTGGGCGCTCGGCAGTCGGGTCGACGAGGACCGCCGGCAAGTGGTGGTGTTCTTGCTCGAGGCCCAGAGCCATGACGTGCTTTCCGATCTGCGCGGGGGCCGCCGCGTGAGCGTGCTGTTCACGCAGTCCAGCAATACGCGCGCCTTGCAGCTCAAGGCCCGGGGCGCGCGTGAAGTGGCGCTTGGGCCCCAGGACTGCGCGCTGCTCGATCGCTATGCGGTGGCGCTGGCCGACGAATGGTCGCTGCTCGGCCAACCGCGCCCCTTCTCGCTCGCGCTGATGAGCCGCGAGGGCGATACCCTGGTGGCCTTCGAGCTCACCCCGGAGGAAGCCTTCGATCAAACGCCGGGCCCGCGCGCGGGCTCGCAGCTCAAGGCCGACTCGTGACCAGCCTCGACGAGATTCGCGACAGCCTGGAAGGCGTGGTGCCCGGCATTGCCAGCACCTGCTCGGCCGAAGGCGTACCCAACGTTTGCTACATCTCGCAGGTCGAGTACACAGACCCCGAGCACGTCGCGCTATCGTTTCAGTTTTTCAACAAAACGCGCCAGAACGTGCTGGCCAATCCCCAAGCCGTAGTGGCCGTGGTGGATCCGGAGAGCGCGGCGGTGCATCGACTGCACCTGCACTACTTGCGCACGGAGACGGCGGGCGCGGTGTTCGAGCGCATGCGCGCGAAGCTGGCCTCGATCGCCAACGCCACCGGCATGACCGAGGTGTTCAAGCTGCGCGGCGCCGACATCTACCGCGTGGAGCGCATCGAGCAGATGCCAGGCCGGGTGCTGCAGAAAGCCTGGCGCCCGAGCCGGCTGGCAGCGGTGCGCAACGTCAGCGACGCGCTGGCTTGCGCGCGGGATCTGGGCCAGCTCATCGATAGCCTGCTCGAGGGGCTGGCCAATCATTTCGGCATCGAGCACGCCATGGTGCTGGCCATCGATCGGGCGGGCGGGCGCTTCTACGCGCTGGCCAGCCGGGGCTACGGTGATTCTGGCGTCGGCGCCGAGATCCCGCTGGGAGCGGGTGCGGTGGGCGTGGCGGCCGCCGCGCGCGTGCCGATCCGCTTGGCGCACGCCGCCGCCGACTACGCTTACGTGCGGGCCGTGCGCGAGAACGCCGCCAAGGATCCGCTGTGGGCCTCGCGCTTGGAGCTCGGCATTCCGTTTCCCGGTTTGCCCGCGCCGCACAGTCAGTTGGCGGTGCCGATCGAGGCAGACGACGAGGTGCTGGGCGTGCTCTACGTCGAGAGCGCCGAGCAGCGTCGCTTCAGCTACGAGGACGAAGACGCCTTGGTCACGCTGGCGCGCCAGCTGGGGCTATCGATGCGCAGTTACGACGAAGATGCCGAAGCGGCGACGCCCAGTGCCCGGGCGTCTAGCGTCGCCGCTGCGCGCCCGCTCACGGTCAAGTATTTCCCGGAAAATGGCAGCATTTTCTGCGACGAGGAGTACCTGATCCGCGGCGTCGCTGGCGCCATTCTGTGGAAGATCCTGAGCCACTACCAGGACCAAGGCAGAAGCGAGTTCTCCAACCGCGAGCTGCGGCTGGATCGCAGCTTGGGCTTGCCCGAGATCGGCGACAACCTGGAAGCGCGCCTGCTCTTGCTGGAGCGCCGGCTGCGCGAAAAAAACACCGGTCTGGGTATTCGGCGCACGGAGCGTGGGCGCTTCAGCCTGAACGTCGAACGAAGCCTCACCCTGGTCTCGCAAGCCTGAGCGCTCCGCCGGTAAGATCTTTTTCAGGTTTGCCTACGGACCTCTTCAGAACCGAAGCCAAGGCGCGCGGGCATAGTGGTCGTGCGGTCCGTTGCCGCAGGAGAAAAACCACATGTCCCAACGCTTCGATCTGTACGCCGTGATTCACAAGGCCCTCCGCAATTACATGGGCGCGGTGCTCATGGAGCTCGGTCGCCTGGACTTGACCGACGAGCGCGATACCCGGCGCTGCAGCGCGGCGCTGCTGGGTCTGGTCGACTGGCTCGAGGGGCACCTGGCCATCGAGGAGCGGTTCGTGCACAGCGCGCTCGCACAGCGGCGCCCGTCCTCCCTGCTCGAGGAGCTGCGTCGCGATCACGACGAACACCAGCGGTCCTTCGCCCTCTTGCGCTCGGATGCCGAGGCGCTGGTCAGCAGCCTGGCCGAGCCGGCGGACGCGCGTCGCTCGCGGGCCCGCCACCTGTACCTGGCGCTGTCGCGCTTCGTGGCCGAGAACTACCTGCACATGGCGGTCGAGGAGACCGAAATGAACGCCCTGCTCTGGGAGAGCTTCAGCGACGAGGAGCTCTTGGGCATCTACCAGGCCATCATGGCCAGCGAAGGTCGTAGTGACCTCGAGCGTGCCGTCACCTGGCTCTTGCCGGCCATTCCGCCCGATGAGCGAGTGAAGCTGATCGCGGGCGCGCGCTTGGCCATGCCGGCGTCGGCGTTCGACGACCTCGCGCTCAAGGTGCGCGAAGTGCTCGGCGCGCGCGACTTCGAAAAGCTCGCGCGCGCCTTGGCGCTGACAGTTGCTGCGTGACGGATGGAGCTCCAGAAAAAACGCGGTGCATGAGCCAAGCCTGGCGCCCGACCAGATGCGCCAGGTTCAGCGCGACCGTTTCGAGATCGGACAAGCAG
>DATDEV010000319.1:0-5176 GCA_036522995.1 Polyangiaceae bacterium | reverse complement strand
GATCGCGAGCGTCGAAGGGAGAGAGGCGAGGGCCAAAGCCGAAGCCAACGTCGAACCGCGCCAAGCCGCGTCCAAAGCTTTCGCCGTCGAGCAGCTGCACGAGCTCTCGGGCGGCTCGAACGACGCCCGGATCGCCCATGTCGATCCCGAAGCGGAATTGACTGGCCGCCCAGCGCGCTAGCTCGAGCTGCTCGCCCTCAGGGCGCGGACCGCCATTCAGGACCTGCACCGTAAAGTCCTCGAAGGGGGTCTTGACCACCACCGCTGCCACTCCCAAGCTCACAGGGTCAGCATAGCCCGAGCCTCAGCTTCGGACCTAGGTGCCCGTAAAGCGCTTCCGAAACCTCGACGACTTGCTCAGGAAAGCAGCCGGCGCGCAGCGTAGCGAGCGCGATGAACGCCGAGGCAGAGCAGACGGCGGCACCGGGCGGGAGCGCTGTCGAGACTCACTGCCCGTACTGCGCGCTGCAGTGCGGGATGACACTGCTGAGGCGGGGCTCGACGGTCGAGGTGGCCGCGCGCGACTTTCCGACCAATCGCGGCGGGCTCTGCCGCAAGGGCTGGACGTCGGCCGAGCTGCTCACCTCCCCCGAGCGACTGACGACGCCGCTGCTGCGCCGGGGCTCGGGCCAGGAGCTCTCGCCGGCGACGTGGGACGAGGCGATCGACTTCGTCGCCAGCTCGCTGCGCAGCTTGAGCGAGCGCTACGGCCCGAGCTCGATTGGCATCTTCGGTGGCGGCGGCCTGACCAACGAGAAGGCCTACATGCTGGGCAAGTTTGCCCGCGTCGTGCTGCGCACCAAGAACATCGACTACAACGGGCGCTTTTGCATGAGCAGCGCCGCGGTCGCCAACCAGCGCGTGTTCGGCCTGGATCGCGGCTTGCCCTTCCCACTGCCCGACATCGCCGAGGCCGAGGTGCTGGTGCTGGCCGGCGGCAACCCCGCCGAGACCATGCCGCCCATCATGCGCTACTTCGATGCGCAGCGCGCCGCGGGCGGCAAGCTGATCGTCATCGACCCACGGCGCACCCCGACCGCCCAGGTCGCTCATCTGCACTTGCAGCTCACGCCCGGCAGCGACGCGGCCCTGGCCAACGGCATCTTGCACGTGGCGGTGCGTGAAAAGCTGCTCGATCGCGCGTTCATCGCGGAGCGCACCAGCGGCTTCGAGGCGGTCGAGCGCAGCGTGGTCGGCTACTGGCCAGACCGGGTCGAGCGCATTACGGGCGTCCCGGCGGCCCAGATCGTCGAGGCGGCGCGCCTGCTGGGGCGCGCGAAGACAGCCATCGTGATGAGCGCGCGCGGCGCCGAGCAGCAAGCGCACGGTGTCGACAACGTGCTCGCGCTCACCAACCTGCTGCTGGCGCTGGGCCACGCCGGCAAACGCCACTCTGGTTATGCCTGCCTGACGGGCCAGGGCAACGGGCAAGGCGGCCGCGAGCACGGTCTGAAGGCTGACCAGCTCCCCGGCTACCGCAAGCTCTCGAGCGAAGCGGACCGGGCGCACGTCGCGCGCGCCTGGGGCATCTCGCCCGACGATCTGCCCGCACCGGGCCTGCCAGCGATGGAGCTCTTCGAGGCGCTCGGCAAGCGCGGGGGCGTACGCGCGCTGTGGGTGATGGGCGCCAACCCGGTGGTCTCGGCGCCCAACGCCAGCAAGCTCGAGAAGCAGCTGGGCGAGCTCGATCTGCTGATCGTCTCCGATCCCTTCCTGTCCGATACCGCTCGGCTGGCCGACGTCGTGCTGCCGGTCACGCAGTGGGCCGAAGAAGAAGGCACCACCACCAACCTCGAAGGCCGGGTGCTCTATCGCGCGCAGGCGCTCCCGCCTCCGCCAGGGGTAAAGAGCGATCTCGAGGTGATGGCGCTGGTGGCTCGAGCGCTCGGACGCGCTGAGCACGTGCAGGCCGAGCCCGAGCGCGCCTTCGAGGAGCTCGCGCGCGTGACGGCCGGAGCCAAGGCCGACTACTCGGGCATCACCTACGCGCGCATCCGCGCGGAAAACGGCGTCTTTTGGCCGTGCCCGTCGGCCGATGCGCCGGGCCTCGAGCGCCCGTTCGAGGAGCGGTTCTGGACGCCGGACGGGCGCGCGCGCTTCTACGCGGTCGAGTATCAGGGACCCGCCGAGAGCCCAGACGCCGACTACCCGCTCTACCTGACCACCGGTCGGCTGATGCTGCATTACCAGTCAGGCACGCAGACCAGGCGCGTGCCGGCGCTGCTCGAGGCCGAGCCGCTCGCGTTCGTCGAGATCCACCCCGACACGGCCGCGAGCCTCCACGTAGGCGATGGGGAAACAATCGCGATCGTGACGCGACGCGGGCGCGCAATCTTCAGCGCGCGCTACAGCCGTCACATTCGTTTCGACACACTGTTCGTGGCGTTTCACTACGGAGATCAGGGTCGCGCCAACTTACTGACCAACGATGTGGTCGATCCCGTCTCGAAAATTCCGGAAGTCAAAGTGTGCAGCGCGCGCATCGAGCGCCTGGTGACGCCTGCCTGACGGCATGGCTCGCGAGCGAGACCGACGCCTACGCAAAACGCGTTCGAAACGCGCGGAGGTCGAAGCTCGGTCTGCCGATGACTGAAACACCGAAGTTCATTCAGGGAGTCTTCAAGTTTCGTGGTGCCGGCTTGGAGAAGCCGATATCACTGCAGCCGGCGGCCAAGCACCGCGTGTCGTTCGACAAGCGGGCGCAGCTCATCTACCTGCGCGCCGGCAACGACAGCGGGGAGCTCGTGTGCTTGACGCTGCTGAAAGGTAAGGAGCCGATGCGCTACTTTCCGCTGGGGGCAAAAAGCGCGCTGCACGTGCAGCTCGCGATCGTGGAGGACATCGATCCGGAGAGCGAGCTGGAGCTGTGCGTGAGCGCGCCCGAAGGCCTCACCGGCAGCGTGGTGGTGGACATGGGCCTGATGGAGATCTGAACCATGGCCGCCAAGCAAAAGCTGCTCGTGGTCGGCAACGGCATGGCGGGCGCGCGTGCCGTGGAAGAAATCCTGGCGCGCGGTGGCGCGCGCCAGTTCGAGATCGCCATGTTCGGCGACGAACCGTACGGCAACTACAACCGCATCCTGCTCTCCGACGTGCTCAACGGCTCGCACGAAGCGGCCGACATCTTTCTCAACCCGCTGAGCTGGTACAAGGACAACAACGTCAAGCTACACGCAGGCGTGCGCGCGGAAAAAATCATGCGCAGCGCGCGCCAGGTCATCGGTAGCGGCGGCGTCGTCGAAGACTACGACATCCTGGTCATCGCCACCGGGAGCGTGCCCTTCGTGCCGCCGATGGACAACGTGTACGGCCCCGATGGTCGCTACCTGCCGGGCGTGTTCGCCTTTCGCAACCTGAGCGATTGCAATGGCATCACCGAATACGCCATGGGCAAGCGCAGCGCCGCCGTGATCGGCGGCGGCCTGCTGGGGCTCGAAGCGGCCCGCGGCCTGCAGAACTTCTCGCTGGACGTGAACGTGATTCAGCTCGGCGGCACGCTGATGCGCCAGCAGCTGGACGCACCCGCCGGCGCCATCCTCAAAAAGACGCTCGAGCAGCTGGGCATCAACGTGCACGTCGGCAAGTCGACCAAGCGCGTGATCGGCGACGGCAAAGTGGAGGGTCTCGAGTTCGCCGACGGCAGCCACCTGGACTGCGGCTTGGTGGTGATCGCGGCGGGCATCAAGGCCAACAGCGAGCTGGCAGTGCGCTCCGGCCTGACCGTCGAGCGCGGCATCGTCGTCGACAACCACCTGTGCACGCCCGACGATCCGCGCGTCTTCGCCATCGGCGAGTGCGCGCAGCATCGCGGCCAGGTCTATGGCCTGGTCGCGCCGCTTTGGGAGCAAGCCAAGGTGCTGGCCGATCGCCTCACGGGGGCCAACCCGCAGGCCGCCTACCACGGCTCCAAGGTCGCCACGAAGCTGAAGGTGATGGGCGTGGAGGTCGCCTCGATGGGCATCACCGAGCCCACCGAAGAGGGCGACGAGGTCGTGCAGTTCACCGAGGCCAAGAAGGGCACCTACAAGAAGCTCATCATCCGCAACGGCAGGCTGATCGGCAGCATTCTGCTGGGTGACATCAGCAAGGCGCCCTACCTGACCCAGGCCTTCGAGCGCAACACGCCGGTGCCAGAGGAACGCCTGTCGCTGCTGTTCGACATTGGCGCGCCCTCGGAGGCCGCCAGCGTGGAGTCGATGCCGCCGGACATGCAGGTGTGCAACTGCAACGGCGTCAGCAAGGGCAAGATCAGCGAATGCGTGAAGAGCGGCAAGCGCAGCATGAAGGCGGTGATGGACGCGACCCGCGCCGGCATGGGCTGTGGGGCTTGCAAAGCCATGGTCTCGCAGGTGGTGGAGTGGGCCTGCGGCGGCGAAGCCGAGGTCGATCCAGCTGCGGACTACTACGTGCCCGGCGTGCCGCTGGCCAAGGGGGAGCTGGTGCAGGCCATTCGTGAGCAGGGGCTGCGCTCGGTGTCGGCCGTCTTCAATGCGCTGGCGGGCGGTCGCGAGGACCCCGGCAGCAAGCCAGGCCTGGCATCGCTGCTCAATCAGCTGTGGGCCGACGAGTACCAGGACGAGCGCGACGCCCGCTTCATCAACGATCGCGTCCACGCCAACATCCAGAAGGACGGCACCTTCAGCGTGATCCCGCAGATGCCCGGCGGGGTCACCTCGCCGGCGCAGCTGCGCCGCATCGCGGACGTCGCCGAAAAGTACCGCGTGCCGCTGGTCAAGCTCACCGGTGGACAGCGCATCGACCTACTGGGCGTGAAGCGGGAAGACCTACCCCAGATGTGGCGCGACCTGGGCATGCCCTCGGGCTTCGCCTACGCCAAGCGCTACCGCACCTGCAAGAGCTGCGTGGGCACGGAGTTCTGTCGCTTCGGATTGGGCGACAGCATGGGCCTGGCGCAGGAGATCGAACAGCGCTTTCAAGGTTTGGACTCGCCCGGCAAGCTCAAGCTGGCGGCGGCGGGTTGTCCGCGCAACTGCTCGGAGGCCCTGGTCAAGGACGTCGGCGTCGTGGCGGTGGAGGGCGGCAAGTGGGAGCTGTACATCGGCGGCGCTGCCGGGGCGCACATCCGCAAAGGCGATCTGCTCTGCACCGTCGGCTCGCACGCCGAGGTGCTGCGCATCACCGGGCGCTTCCTGCAGTACTACCGCGAGAACGCCAA
>DATDEV010000318.1:0-4192 GCA_036522995.1 Polyangiaceae bacterium | reverse complement strand
GCCCGCGGAAAGGGCTGGGAGGCGAGAAACGACATCCCGACCACGCGCGGGCTGAGCGGCGCCCGCTCCACGAGCTGCGCCGAGAAACTGGGCATCCCCTGGGTTTAGCACTGCTCGGCGGCGCGCGAGAACCTTGAAGCGCTCGCGCGCCGCGTGAGAGACTCGCGCTCGATCACTCGATGAACTTCTTCGGTCACGCGGCGCTTGCGGCCAGCCACTTTTCGCGGGCCGCGCCGCTGCTCGGGGCCGCCGAGCTCGAGCGCGCTTGCGCCGGCGCCATGCTGCCAGACTTCATCGGCATGTTGGGGCTGGGGCGGCCGGAGGTGCGCGACGCGAGCCTGGCGCGCGGGGTGTCGTTTCACCACCGCACCGATCACGCCTTCCACGAGCTGGCGAGCTTTCACGAGCTGTCGCGCGAAAGCTTCGCTTGGCTCTCGGAGCGCGGCCTGGCGCGCGGTCCGGCGCGAGCCGTCGCGCACATCGGCGTCGAGATTCTGCTGGACGAGGTGCTGGCCGACGACCACGGCGCGCGCGATGCCTACCGCGCCGCGCTCGCGACCTCGCTCACCGACGCGCTCTGGTTCCCGGCGCCGCAAGCTGGCGAGCGACTGGAAACCCTGCGCCAAAACCTGCTCGAGCGCGCCCGGGCGTACTCGACTCCCAGCCCCGAGCTCGTCGCCCAGCGCATCCGGCGCAGCCTCGCGGGGCGGCCACGGCTGGAGCTCGACGACGCTGGCGAAGCGCTGCTCGGTCACTGGGTCCCGAGCGCTCGCCCGCAGATTCGCGCGGTAGCGCCCGCGCTTTTGGCCGCTCTGCGGGCCCAGCTCGCGAACTCCGAGCGAGCCGAGTAGGCTGGGCCGGGCATGAATGAGCGCGCTCCGGCCGTCGGCAACATCGCTGCTACCGTCTTCCAAGACTTACGGCGCGCGATCCTGAGCGGCAAGTTCGCTTCGGGCGAGCGCTTGCCGGGCGAGCGCGAGCTGGCGCAGAAATACCAGACCAACCGCAACACGCTGCGCGAAGCCGTCAGGCGCCTGGAGCACGCGCGCCTGGTCACGGTCCGCCACGGTCAGGGCGTGACCGTCGCGGATTTTCGCAAGACCGGCACCATGGAGCTGCTGCCGCCGTTTCTGGAAAACTCCGGTGATCTGGGCGAGATCGCTCACCTGCTGGAAGACATCTTGCCGGCCCGCCTGCTGGTGCTCGAGTTCGCCACCAAGCTGGCGTCGCAGCGCGCCGATCCTCAGGACGTGGCACGTATTCGCGACATCACCGACCTACTGATCGCCGCCTTCGAACGCGGCGATCCGGTCGTGATCGCGCACGGCTTTCAGCGCTGGCTCGATGCGCTCATCGAAGCCGGGCACTCGGTGGCGGTGCGCTGGATCGCCAACCCCTTCCTGGATGCCTACCGCGAGCTGCTCGATCGCTTCCCCGCGCTGTGGGTGCTCGAGCCGAGCTTTCCGCAGCACCTGAGCGACGTGGCCGGTGCCATCGAGCGCGGCGACGAGGATAGCGCCATCATCGCGCTGCGCGGCTACTATCAGCGCGTCGACCGCGCCTTGATGCAAACGCTATCGGGCGTCGTCAAGTCCAAGCCCTAGTCCAAGCCTCAGAGGAGCGGCGCGCTGGACTTGGTGCACCAGAGCAGCACCGGTCCGCGCTTGGCGCTGCGCAGCAGCTCGAGCGCGTGAGCGGCCGCCTTGGCGGAATAGGTGCCGTCGAGGATGGCCAGTCCGGCCCGAGCGAAAAGCTCGCTGGCCTGCGTGCCAGCAGGGGTCGGGTGCGGATAGCCGGGACCCAGCTGGCCCGTGACCAGCGTCACCGGAGCCAGCTCGGCTCGGGAAAGCGCCAGCGAGCCGTCTTGCGCCAGCTCCGCGAGGCGCCCGAGCGCGCGCTCGGCCAGCGCCAGCACCCGCGCGCGACGCGACAATGGCCAAGCGGCGATCCGGACTGCGGCTAGCTCCGGCGCGGGGCCGCGCCACAGCCCGACTTTACGCGCCAGCGACAGCCCCGCGACCAATCCGGCGCTGGTCGCGGCCGAGCCGATCGGCAGCACGATGATCGCCGGCGGCGGACACGCGCCCGCCGCCACCTGCTGTGCGAGCTCCAGCCCGGCCGAGACGTAGCCCAGCAGCGCATCGGAGCTCAGGCCCGTCTGCGACAGCACCACCACCCGCTCACGCCGCCCGATGCCGCGCAGCCGCTGCGCTTCACCTGCCAGCGGCAGCAAGGACCAGTGCGCGATGTCGACGACCCGCGCGCGGCTGCGCAGGGCGCTCTGGTTTCGCTCGCCCTCCGCCGTGAGCGGCTGAGGGAAGCAGATGGCTCCGGGCCGCAGCCCGACGCGCGGCGCGTGAAGCGCGGTGGCCAGCGTGAAGTTCGAGCCCACGGCGCCGGTCGCATAAACGTCGGTCGCGCCTTGCTCGACCGCTCGCCCCAGCAAATGCTCCAGCAGCCGCAGCTTGCTGCCGCCATAAACGGGTGACGAACGGTCGTCGCGCTTCAGCCACAGCTCGCTCGTGGAGGCAGCGCCCACGAGCTCGACCACGCCGCGCGTCGGCTCGAGCGGCGTCGGCAGCTCCGCCAGTGACACCCAGGCGGTCCGCTTTGCCAGCAGCGGCAGCAGCTCGAACAGAGCAGTCAGGAGAGCCTCTCCAGCCGAGGCTACTACTGCTCGACAGTGCACTGTTCTTTTGTTCAAAGCAGTGCTAGCGAGGATCGCGAGCGCCAGGGATCGGTTGCGGCGCTCCCGGCCGCACGCCATGGCAAAATCCGCAAAAGTAACGCGAGTTTCCGCGACAAAGGCTCGCTCCAAGCCGTCCCTGATCAAGCCCGGGAAAGCCAAGGCCAGGCTCAAGCCCAAGGCCGCTGCCAAGCCTCGACCCCCGAGCAAGCCTGCGCCGGTGCGCAGTATTCCGACTGCGGCGGCAGCGCTGGCGGGCGCGGGCCTCGCGGCGGAGGAACAGCGCGCCGTGCTGCGCGCGCTCGGCGGCAAGTCGACGCTGCTCGCAGGCTCGCCGCGCGTGCGCGACGCTGCCGTGTTCGCGGCCGCTGCGCGCAGCACCAAGCAGCCGGTGCTCGTGGCCTCGCCGCTCGCCTCGCAGCTGTTCGAGGGCGCCAAGCGCGCCGGGGGCGTGGACGTCGTGATGCTCGGCGCCTCTTCCAGCTCGGTCGAGCGCGCCGCAGCGCACAAGCGGCTGCTGCGCCCGGGCCCGCTCCTGGTCGTGGTGGAGCCGGCTCAGTTGTTCGATCTGGAGCTGCGCAAGCTGCTCGGCCGCGTGAAGCTCGGGCTGCTCGGCATCGCGGGGGCTCACGCCTGCACCGAGCAAGCCCACGAGCTTTCACCCGCCTACCTCAGCCTGCGCGAAGCGCGACGCGCGCTGGGCGCCAGAGTGCTGGCTACCTGCACGCGCACGATCGAGCGCGTCGTCGAGCAAGTCGTCGAGGCGATCGGCGGCGATGCGGCGTGCGTCGTCCACGCTGCCGAGCCGGCGCTAACCCTGCGAGCGCAGGTCGTGCGTCCCTCCGAACGCAAGGCGGCGCTGCTGGCCGCGATTAAGGCTCAGGGCGCGCCTGGCATCGTGCTCGCCGCAACCCCGCAAGAGGTGGACGGCGTTTTCGCGGAGCTGATGGCGCGCGGCATCCCTGCCGTGCGCGCGCACACCGCGATGGCGGCCCACGAGCGCAGCGCGTCGCTCGAGCGTTTCGGAAGCCCGCGCGAGCGACTGGTGCTGGTCACGCAGAGCCCTCACGCCAGCGCCGCCGGTCTGGCAGGCTGGATCGAGGCCGAGCTGGGGTTGAGCAGCACCGCCCCTCGGCCTGATCTGACCTTCGTGATCCATTATCAAGCGCCGCTGTCGCCGGAGCAGCTGTTCGAGGATCTCGCCTGGCTGCCGAGCGGCGCGCTGTCACTGCTGCTGGCCGACTCGAGTGACGCCGCGCTGGTGCAGGCGCTGCTCGCCCAGCAGCGCATCAAGCCCGCCTCGATCGAAGCGGTGGCACAAGCCCTGCTCAGCGCGCCGACGAATCGGCCGTTGTTCTCGGACACGCTGGCGCTGCGCGCGGGCACCAGTCGTCGCAGTGCCGAGCGCGTGCTGAGCGCGCTGGCCGATCGCAACCTGATCGTGCGAGACGCTGGGCAAATCGCCCGCCGTGAAGCGGGCGGGGACCTGACGAGCGAAGCGCGGCT
>DATDEV010000317.1:0-4054 GCA_036522995.1 Polyangiaceae bacterium | reverse complement strand
CTCAACGCGCCCTTCGAGTGCAGTGGCTGCAGCTGCACGCCGGTGAGCAGCTACTGCGACGCGGGCCTCACTGGCCACCAGCCGGGCCACTGTGACTATCAAACCATGGGCCTGCTCTACAATATGTACAGCAACAGCTGTCAGCCAGTCCTGCCGAACACGACCAGCGTGCACTACTGGACCACGCGCGGCATCGCCGATTGCACGCCCGCCGGTACCGGCACGCCGGGCGCCGTGACCTGGGACGCCACGGAGACGTTCTGCAGCCTCGAGAAGGTGGGCGGAGGCTGCCCGAGCAAGATGGTCTGCGTTGCCAGCAGCGTCGCAGCGACTCCTCCCGACTGCAAAAGGAGCACCGGCCAGGCTCAGTGCTCGGGTGACTACCCGACGAGCAGCGGCGGCACCTGGTATACGGGCGCGGACGACCCCCGCACCTGTCAGTGCAGTTGTGGTAACGGCTTCGGCGCTTGCAACAGCGGCTACATCCAGGTCTTCTCGGGCGACGGCTGCACCGGGACGGCGCACTCGCTCGGCGACGGTAGCGGCGCCGAGGGCAACGATTGTGCAATGCCATTCGTGCCGCGCTCCGGACGCATCGCAAGCGGCACCTCCGCGGTCACCGCCTGCCCTGCGCAGGGCTCGGCCATCGGCGACGTCACGGGCCAGGCTCCCAGCACCATCTGCTGTCAATGAGACCGGTCGCACGGCGTTGCCCAGGTCCGACACGGGAGCTTCTGCGAGGCGAGCTGCAGCTGGGCAGCCCCGGCTAGTCGACCACCGCTAGTCCCGGGTCCGTTCGAGCCCAGCTGCGTAGGTCGCCGGCGGCGAGGCAGACGACGGGGGTGCCGAGGGCGCGGGCTTCGCGGATGACCGTGGGGGCGCCTTCGTCGCGTGAGGCCGAGACCAGCGCGTCGGCGGCAGCGATGTGAGCCAGTGCGATCGGGCGCTCGACCTGGCCGAGGAAGCGCACCTCAGGGAAACGGCGGGCGAGCGCCGCGCGCTCGGGGCCGTCGCCGATCACGATCACTTCGAGCGAGCGCACGCGGCGGCAGGCTTCGAGCGCGACTTCGACGCGCTTGCCGGCGATCAAGCGCGCGACCACGACGGCCAGCTTGAGCTCGTGGTGGAGGCCGAGCGCGGCGCGAGCGCGCGTTTTGTCGGGCACGCCATCGACGTCGAAAGGCGAGGGCTCGACGCCGCTGCGAAGCTCGAGCAGAGCGGACTGAGCCGGCGGCAGGCTCGCCAGCAGCAGAGCGCGCAGCTCGGCTGAAACGAAGCGCAGGCGCGCCTGGCTCAGCAGTAGCTCGCGCGCCACTAGCGAGCGCCCCGGCAGGCGCGCCCACAAGCGCACGTCGCTGCCGTGGCAGACTAGCTCCAGCTCGGCGCGTCGCCCCGAAAGGCCGCGCGTCGCGATCGGCACGCCGCACGGCAGCGCGAAGTGCGCGATCACGCGCGCCGGCTCCTGAGCTTGGCGAAGCCAGCGCACGGCGCGCCACACGAACTGGGCCGCCGGCAGCAAGCGCGCCGGATGGCCTTTCAGGCGCTCGAGCGCGCCGGGAAAGCCGAAAGCCTCGGCGCCGCCCAGGCTCACCACCCGCTCGCTCCAGAGCGGCATCCGCCCGCTGCCCGGCGCGAGCACGGTCACGTCGCCCTGCTCACACAGCCGCCTGACCTCGGCGCCCACGAAGTGGCCTTCCGCGTCGCCCGCAGCCCTCGGGTACGAGGTGGTAACGACGATGGTGAGCGCCACTCTGGGTACCTGGAGCGTGCCTGGCTGCGCGCCTAGATGCGCGGCAGGGTGCCGATGCCTTTGACCGCCTCGGTGCCCTGCGCATCCACCAGGTCGCCCAGCGCGCGCAGGAAGCGGAACGAGAAGATGCCGGAGTTGTGGCTATCACCCCAGGTGAGGCCCAGGGCGTAGTTGCCGATCTGCTCCAGCTCGCGGAGCTCCAGATTACCGCCTTCCTGGAATTGGATGGCGCCAGAGTGACCCTGGCAGCCAGCGCAAGGGCAGTAACCCCTCAGAATTTCATGAGGAAGTCGTGATCGGTGGCCGTCGGCCCAACTGATCTCGAGCTCGCGGGCGCCGTGGGGCGCCTTCACTCCCGTGGGGCGGATGCGGGGCATGTCGCTCATTTCTATGCCGCGAATTAGCAGAATCCTCGGGGCAAAGCTTGCAATCCCTCAGGCGGTCTGCCATATCCCCCGTCCCTTGGCGAATCCCAGCGAATCCGTTCAGTGCAAACCGCTCGAAGTCCAAGTCGGCGACAAGGGCATCGAGCGTGCCATCAAGCATCTCAAGCGTAAGATGGCGGGTGAAGGCATCCTGCGCGAGCTGAAGCGCCGCCGGCACTACATGAAGCCGTCGATCAAGCGCCGCAAGAAGATGAGCGAGGCTGCTCGCCGTCGTCGCAAGCGCCTGAAGACCGACGAGATGCCGCGCACGATGGCGTGAGTCGCGTGGCGGGCGCGGCGAACGCCCCGTCACGGTGATTTGCCCCGGTTTATTGCCCGAGCCCCCTCAAGCTCTATAGCTTCTGGGGGCTCATGAGCATTTCGGGCACTGCCCACGTCGCGGGGGGACCAAGATCTGCGTCGCGGCCGCCTGCCGCGCCGGCGCCTGCAGCAGCGGCGCCAGCAGCGCCGCCCATCCGCTTGCGCTTCGTGCTGCTGCTAGCGCTCGGCGCCTTCGTGCTGCTGAGCGGCTACCCGCGCCTGCAGGCAGCGTTTGGCCTGCACGACGGCGCTGTCGCCACCGCCGACTACGCGCTGTGCATGGTGGGGCCCACGGGACCCGCGCAGCTGCGCGATAGGCCCGCCGAGTTCTCGCGGCTGGTGCGCCGGCGCCTGGTCGCTTCCGCGCCAGCGGAGCGGCCCTTTCATCGCTGCGCCAAGCTCGCTCAGAAGATCACCGGCAGCGTCGACGTGGAGCGCCTCCACAACCTCCCCGCTAGCGAATTTCGGGAGTACGCGGGCAAGGGCACGAGCCTCACGCAGCTGGCGGTCTCGGCAGCCCCGCTCGGCGAGCTGGCCAGCGCTGCCTGGCCCTTTGCGCGAGGCGGCTACACCCAGCTGATGAAGTCGTCGCTCGGCGCCACCGAGGCGGCGCACGTGCCGCCGCCTGCTCGTCCGGCGCTCGGCAAGGGTCTCCCGCTGCGCGCTGGGGTTTACCGCAACGTGTGGCGTGATGGGTCGGCGTTCGGGGTAGCGCTCGGCGCTGGCGAAGGCACCACGCTGCTGGTCACGCACGATCGCGGACTGAGCTTTCGCCCCCTCGCCCAGCGCGGCGCCGCGCTCGATGAGCACGCGGAGCGCTGCGAAAGTCAGGATCGGCATCGCGTGTACCGGCTGACCCCGCGCGAAGATGGCAGCGCGCAGCAGATCCTGTTCAGCCTGGACGCACAAACCCCGATCACGAGTGATCTCGCGCCCATGACCGAGCGCGTGCTTGGCAGCGGCTGCGACGACAAGAGCCTGGCCGCGCTGACCGCTGATCGCGAACGCTTGCGGCTGCGTGTCTGCCCCTTCGCGGGGCGCTGTGGGGAGCTGCTGCTGCCAGCGCCCTTCGCCTCGGCACCGGCCAGCGCGGTCGACCTGGCCAAGGTCAAGGGCACCATCGTGCTCAGCTTGGTGCAGGAGGGCGTGGTGCGCGTGATCTCGAGCCGCGATGAGGGGCGGACGTTCACGCCCGCCGTGGTAGCCTTCGACGCCGCCGAGTACCCCGAGCTCGGCGCCGCCCGGCGTCTGCCTTCGCGCTTGCTCGGGCTCGGCGAGCGGCTGCTGCTGTACGGCGGCGCCGGCAAGCCCGGCGAGGCCTACCCGCTGCTCGCCTCCGACGATCAAGGCGTGAGCTTTCGAACCCCCTGAGCGCTGGCTTGGGCGCGCGCCGTGCGGGCCAGCGAGCGCCGTACCCAGTCGGGCGACGTGGCGCCGGCCAGCACCGGATCGGTGTCGACAGCCAACCACGACAGCGCTGCCAGTGTGACGCGTGCCTCGCGCAGCAGAGCCTCGTCGCCACGCGCCTCGGCGTCGCTCAGCAGTGCACGCCATACGG
>DATDEV010000316.1:0-4531 GCA_036522995.1 Polyangiaceae bacterium | reverse complement strand
AACCCGCAGCAAGCCCTGCTCGACCGAGATCGCCACCAGCTCCGTCGTCGCCAGCCAGCTCAGCGTGAGGGCGAACACCGAGCTCGCGGCGGATACCTTCCATTCAGCGCCGCGCAGCAGGCCGTGCCCCGCCAGTCCGATGCAAACCAGCGCCCCCACACCGAACTTGAGCGGAAGCACCAGCACCGTCTGCCGAGCCCGCAAGCTGACGAGCATCTGCGCTGACCCTATCAGACTCGAACCAACCCTACCCAGCCGTCCTGTTCGCGAGGTGGCGTCTTGCCGCCTGTACCGCGATCGAGCGAGTAAGCGTGCCGCCGGGTGGTTTTGACTTACTCAATCTGAAGCGAAGCGAGCGCCGGCCACGCCGGCCGGCGGCCGAACCCGAAACCGGGTCGACACCTCAGCACGCGATCGGCGTGCGCCGCCGCTTTGTCGCTTGACCCCCTGCGGCGATTGGCTTTTACCGGCGCTAGTGAGCCAAATTCATTTCATTGGTGGTGAGAAGGGCGGCGTCGGCAAGAGCGTGATGGCGCGCTTGCTCGCTCAATATTGGATCGACCGCGGCCAGCCATTCGCGGGAGTGGACGGCGACTCGTCGCACGGCGCTCTGCTCCGGCACTACAGCGAGTTCAGCCAGGCCGTCGATCTCACGGCCATCGACAGCGCCGACCAGATCTTGGATCGCGCGCTCGGCGCGGACCGGCGCGTGCTGGTCGACTTGCCGGCGCAAAGCGCCCGCGCGCTCTCGACCTGGCTGTTCGGCGCCAACGTGCTGAGCCTGGCACGCGAGCTGGGCACCCCGATCACCTTCTGGCACGTGACGGATGGCGGCTTCGCGTCGGTCGGGCAAGTCGAGAAAGCCCTCGACCTGTACGGGACGGGCGCGGCGCACGTGGTGGTGAAGAACCTGGCGCGCTCCAAGGACTTCACTCAGCTGGACGCATCGCCTGCCATGGCGAAGTTGTCCGAGGTTTCGGGCAAGCTGATCGAGCTGCCCGAGCTCGACGCGATCGCGATGTACAAGATCGACAGCTCTGGCCTCAGCTATTGGGCAGGCGCTCACGCGCAGGGCGAATCAGCGCTCAAGCCGCTCGAACGCGAGCGCGTCAAGCTCTGGCTGGCCAAGGCCTACGCGCAGCTCGACGGCCTGGGCGACGGCATCTGAGCGGTCACGGGTCCCAGGGCAACCCGATGCGCAGGGCGCCGCGCAGGAAGTGCGTCACCGCGCGGCCGCCGCTTTCGAAATAGTGCTCGTAGCCCAGCGCCAAGCCTGCCCAGGGCAAGACGTTGCGCCGGCGGAGCCCCGTGAAAGCGAACGCTCCCCCGAACCGCACGCCATAGCTAACCCGGGTGTCGTCGGCTTGAAACACGCTCACGGCGGCGAGCTCGACGTCGTATTGCCAGGTCAGCTCACGCGTCCGCAGTACCAGCGGAATGGCGGGAAAGTAGTTGATCACGAACTGCGAGGCGTTGGAGCCCGGCCGCAGCATCGCGCCACCACCGAACTCGGCTCCGGCCAAGAGCGTGTATCGGCCATCGAAGCCGTAGCCGACGAGACCGCGGCCGAGAGCACCGGCGCCAAAGGTCCAATCGCCTTCGGTGTAGCGCAGCTGAGCGTTGCCCCCTGTCTCCAGGCTGAGCGTGATGCGCTTGCGGTCGGACTGCAGGCCCTGAAAGCCAGGCTCCGGCGGGCTCCAGAACGGGCACTCTTGGAGCCGGCTCAGCGACGTTTCGAGAGCCAGTAGCTGCCGCTGCGCCGTCAGCGAGCGCTCCACCTCGTCCGACATCTGCCCCGTGCGCAAGTAGAGCGTTCGTGGATCGCCTAGCTCGGCCACGCGCTTGCGCAATCCGGCGCGGGCCCAGGCTCGCGCTTCCGGCGTGGCACCACACACCGACGAAAGCAGGCTCTCACCGATCAGCCGCAGCGCCTCCTGATCGGCGAACCAATTCTCCGCCTCCTGAGCAGCGACGATGCGCTGGATGTCGCTCAGCAGCGAACGGGCCCCCTCTAGGTCCTGCGCTCGAGCGGGCAGCGCGACGCACGAAACTCCGAGAGCGAGCCACCACACCCGAAGCCAGGCCATTGGGCTCTGCTTCTTGGGGTGATGAGCGGCCCCGTCAAGCGTCCATTGCGGTCTGCGGCGACGCGACTAGGCTTGCAGCATGCGTTCGCTGCCGCTGGCCGTCGTGCTTTTGGGATTATCCGTCGCGTGCTCGCGCGCTTCCGGACCGACGCCGGTCGGCTCGGAGCCAGCGGCCGACGCCGCCAAAACCCCCGCTCCCAGCGCGCTCGCCGCCAGCACGACTCCGCTCGAGGAGGCACGCGTGGGCGCGGGCGCGCCGGACTTCGAGCTACCCGACCTGGACGGCAAGCTGGTCAAGCTCGCCAGCTTCCGCGGCAAGCCCGTGGTCCTGGAGTGGTTCAATCCGGGCTGCCCTTTCGTGAAGGCCAGCCACACCAAGGGCTCGCTGGTTGGCACCGCGGCACGCCACAGCAACGGCGGTGCGGTTTGGCTCGCCATCAACTCGGGTGCGCCCGGTCGGCAGGGCCACGGCGTGGAGGCCAACCGGGAGGGCCGTAAGCTCTTCGGCCTCGAGCATCCCGTGCTGCTGGATGAGACCGGCCGCGTCGGGCGCGCCTACGGCGCGGCCCACACGCCCCACCTGTACGTGATCGACGCAAAAGGTGTGCTGGTCTATCGCGGCGCCATCGACAATTCGCCCGACGCTGAAGGCGAATCGCCCACTGGCGGCAAGCTGGTCAACTACGTGGACGCCGCACTGGCCGACCTGAGCGCCGGCCGACCCGTGGCCACGCCCGAGACCAAGGCCTACGGCTGCTCGGTGAAGTACCAAAACTAGCTGCTGGCCGTGTAAGGCGTGGGCGAGCGCGCGCGTTTTCAGGCCATCATGCGGCCTCGCTTTCCCGGTTTCGGTTTCGTCCTACGCGCAGCACTGGCATCGGCACCTCTCTCTTGCGGCGCCGGCGCCGTTGCCAGCGGCGCCCCCGGCGTAGCCGAAACCGCCGCCACTGCTCCGGGGCTGCCCGCACCGCCTGCACCCGAGCCGAGCCCCACCGCGGCGGACGCGCCCAGCGCGCTCGTGACCCGCCAAGCCGCTCCTGAAGGGGCGGCTCCGCAGCGCGAGCTGCTGGACATCGAGGCTCACGTCGCGCTGCAAGTGGCCAACGTGCCCGGTGCGGCGAGCGCGCTGCGCAAGCTGGCAGCGCGTATGGGGGGCGTCGTCACCGAAGAGAAGGTCGACAGCAGCTCCGAGCAAGCGTCGGCCGATTTCACGCTCAGGGTGCCGAGCACCGCCAGCGAGGGCGCGCTCGCCGAGCTCGAGAAGCTCGGCCGCGTACTGAGCCAGACCGTGACGGCGCGCGACATCAGCAAGCAGTACTTCGACGCCAATCTGCGCCTATCGAGCCTGGAAGCGACGCTCAATCGCTACCTGCAGATCCTGGGCAAGGCCGACAAGGTGGACGAGATCCTGCGTGTCGAGCAGGAGATCGCGCGGCTTCGCGCCGAGATCGAGCAGGTCAAGGGCAACTTGCGCTGGCTGTCCGACCGGGCCGCCCGCGCCACGCTGCATGTCTCACTCCGCGAGCGACAGCCAGAGGTCGTCGCAGCGCGCGCTCGGCCCGAGCCGATGTTCTACCCCGGCGCGCGGGCGTCGCTGCTCTTCGACTTCGCGCAGCAGACCCAGAGCTACGCCGGCGGTGGCGTGTCGGTGCGCTTGAATCGCGCGCTCAGCCTGGACCTGGACGTGCTCGGGCGCTTCGATGCAGGCGACCCCAAACCGGATGCCTTCTTGGCCAGCGTCGGAGGCGAGCTTCATTCGGAGCTACTCGGCGGCAGCGAGCGAACCTGGCTGAGCCCCTACCTGGGCTGGCGCGCCGGCTACGCCAGGCTGGGCAGCGACGACCAGGCGATGCTCGGAGCCACGCTCGGCGTAACCGTCTACAAAAGCCGCTGGCTGGTCCTGGATTTGGATACGCGCCACTACCTGATCTTCGGCGGCGAGCGCGGCGCCCACTACGGCCTCACGCCCGCCGTCGCTGCCGCCATCGCCTTCTAGCTCGTCGCTCCAGCTGGCTCGGTGATGCTAGCTTTCCGTCATGCTCGAGCGTCCCTATGCGCGATCAGCCGCTTGCTGCTCGATGCTGCTTGCGCTCGCCAGCCTCGGTTGTGGCAACGAGGAGATCGTGAGCCAGTCGAACGCGCCCCAAGGGGAGTGCCGCGCGGTGGTCACCACCTTCGAAGGCGGTAGCCGAGACCACCTGGCTGCTTGCAGCGGTGTCTCGTACCCCATGAGCCCGCCGGTGTTCGGCGACCACTATCCCGAGTGGGCCGCGTACCAAACGTACGATTTTCCCATACCTCTCGGTTACTTGGTGCACGACCTGGAGCACGGCGCGGTGGTGCTGTTTTACGACTGCCCCGAAGGCTGCGCCGACGAGGTCAGCGAGGTGCAAGCCTTCATCGAGGCGCTGCCGGCGGATCCGCGCTGCACACCGTTCGACATC
>DATDEV010000315.1:0-6232 GCA_036522995.1 Polyangiaceae bacterium | reverse complement strand
GCGCACCTCGCCGTCGGGACGCACTATGCGGTGCTCGAAAGGTCCGTAGCGGCCGGTGACCTCGGCTTGCTTCAAGCCGTCGCTGACGAGCGCGCGGTCCTCGGGGTGAATGCGCTGCTCGAGCAGCAGCGCCAGGTCGGCAACGATGCCGTCCGGGAAGTCGCCGATGATCTGCCGCGTCGTCTCGTCCCAGGTGCCCGTGCCGCCGGGCAAATGGGTCCAGATGCCGAGCCCGGTTGCGTCGAGCGCCACCTGTAGCTGAATGCGATTCTCTTCCAGCGCAGTCACGTCGGTAGCGATCATGACCAGCGAGGTGATCTTGCCGTCCTCGAACACCGGGCTGACGCGGGTCAGGTAGTGGCCGATTTGATCCGCTCCGGTGTTGCCGAGCGTCGCGTACTGTTGGATGGTGCCGGTCTCGCGGGCGAGCCGAATGGCTCGCAAGGCGCGCTCCTGAAACTGGGGCGGCACGTAGCTGAGGACCGACGTGCCGACGATGTCGCTCATGCGGTAACCCGGCGCCACACGGTTCACATACAAGAAGTCGCCGTCGACGGTGACGCGCGTGATGAAGTCCGGCGCGCTCTCCAGCATCACGCTCAGGCGTCGAACCTCCTCCTCGAGCTCGCGAATGCGCTCGTCTTTTGGGTCGCCGCTCATCGCTGCTGTCGCATTCCAGGGGTGAGCCTAACGCGGTCGGCTGTTGCGGAGCAACCACATGGCTCCCAGCGACAGCACTCCCGAGGCCGATAAGTAGTAGCCCACCGCGGTCAAACCGTAGCGGTTTGCCAGCCAGGTTGCCGCGTACGGCGCGAGCGATGCGCCCACGATGCCCGCCAGATTGAACGTGAGCGAAGCCCCGGTGTAGCGCACCGCGGTGGGAAACAGCTCGGCCAGCGCGGTGCCGAGGGGCCCGTAGGTGAGCCCCATCAGCCCGAGGCCGACGATCAAGAACAGCAGCACACCGAGCCTCGAGCCCGAACCGAACAACGGCTCGAACAGCAGCCCGAAGCCAATGATGCCGAGCGTGGCCACCATCAGCACGCCCCAGCGCCCGCGGCGGTCGGCTAGCAGCGCCGAGATCGGGATGGTGATGCCGAAGAAAAGCACGCCCACCATTTGCAGCAGCAGAAACTCGGGACGACTGTAGCCGAGCGCCGAAACTCCCCAGCTGAGCGCGAACACCGTCATCAAGTAAAACACCACGAAGGTAGCGACCGCCGCGAAGGTGCCGAGCACGAGCTGAGCTGGATGCTCGAGGATGACCGACAGCAGCGGGACCCGCACACGCTCGTTGTTGTCGATGGCGCGCTGGAAGGCCGGTGTTTCGGTGAGCCGCAGCCGGATGTACAACCCGACTAGCACCAAAAGCGAGCTGGCCAAGAACGGAATGCGGTAGCCGAAGTCGAAGAATTGCTCGTCGCTCAGCCACTCGGTAAGGGCCAGGAAAATGCCCGTCGAGCACAAGAAGCCGAGCGGCGCTCCGAGCTGCGGGAACATGCCGTACAGGGCGCGCTTGCCGGGCGGCGCGTGCTCGGTCGCCAGCAGCACGGCGCCGCCCCATTCGCCGCCTAGCCCGAAGCCCTGACCAAAGCGGCAGATCGCCAGCGCGATCGGTGCCGCCACGCCAATCGAAGCGTACGTCGGTAGCAGACCGATCGCGACCGTGGAGATGCCCATCGTGAGCAGCGCCGCCACCAGCGTCGCCTTGCGTCCAATGCGATCGCCGAAGTGACCGAACAGGGCCGAGCCGACCGGCCGCGCGAAGAAAGCCAGCGCGAAGGTCGCGAACGATTGCAGCTTGGCGGCGGTGGGGTCGCTCCCCGGAAAGAACAACTTCGGGAAGACCAGCACCGCAGCGGTGGCGTAGATGTAAAAGTCGAAGAACTCGATCGTCGTACCGATCAAGCTAGCCAGCAGCACGCGCCGGGGAGAGTTGCCGGGCGACAAAGCTACGCTTAGTGTCCGCGCCGGCTCAGTCCCGTTTGTTGGCATCACCGCCCGGGCTTTTACCGCGATTTCGAGCTCATTGGTGCGAGGTCTTCCGGTAGCAGCGCAATGGGACTCGCTCGGCGCCGTTTGTTGGGCGTCGGGCCTTGGGATTCGAGCGGAGCGAAGAAGCTGTTTCGGCTCGCGTCCGTAGGTCGTCAGCGCCGGCAAAATGAGTAAGCTTCCGCGCATCCATGGACCGGCTTGCGACGACGATGCAGCAGCCTCGCACGATCGACGAGCTCCTCAGGCTCCGAGCCGCAAGCATGCCGGACGTGCCGATCGCGGCTTATCCCACGACCGCCGAGCCCGATAGTTACGAAGCCCATACGGCCCGTCAGCTCGACGACTATGCGACCCGGGCCGCTCACCACTATCGCGGCATCTTCGGCAATCGGACGCGCGGCTCGGCCGAGCGCGTCGTGGCGCTCTTGGCGCTCGGTGACCTCGACTACCTGGTGGCGCAGTTCGCCCTCGGGCGGCTCGGTTTTACCGTGCTGCTGCTGTCGACGCGGCTGAGCGCCGAGGCCATTTGCAGCCTGCTCGAGAAGACCAACTGCACCGACCTGGTGTATTCCGAACCCAATCGCGACAAGCTCGACGAGCTAGTCGCGCTCAGGCCGCTGAAAGTGGCCGAGCAGTTCGCTGGCTACCGCAGCGGCCCGGTCAGCGAAATCGACATCGAGTTGGACCTCGACCAGGAGACGAACACGAGCTGCAACATCCTGCACTCCTCGGGTTCGACCGGCTTTCCCAAGCCGATCCGCAATATTCACAAGAACTACATTCACAACGCCAGCATCAACTTCGACATGAGGGGCTTCATCACGCTGCCCCTCTTTCATAACCACGGGCTGTCGTCGTTCTTTCGCGCGCTGTACTCGGGCAAGGTCATCTACTTCTACAATCCGAACCTGCCGCTGAGCGCGCGTCAGCTGACCGCCGTCTTCAAGCACCTCGGCGACCAGCTCGAGATTTTCTACGGCGTGCCCTATGCGCTGAAGGTGCTGGCCAACCCGGAAGGTCTGGAGTTGCTCAAGCGCTTCGAGATCGTGATGTTCGGTGGCTCGGCCTGCCCAGACGATCTGGGTGACATGCTGGTCGAGGCGGGCGTGAACCTGGTCTCGCACTACGGCGCTACCGAGGTGGGCCAGCTGATGACCAGCCATCGCCCGGCTGGCGACAAGGAGTGGAACTGGCTGCGCCCGCCGGCAGCCTTGCTGCCGTACCTGCGCTGGGCTCGGCACGGGGACGCCTACGAGGTGGTGATCGCCGACGGCTGGAAGAGCAAGGTGGTCTCCAATCAGCCTGATGACAGCTACGCCACCCGCGATCTGTTCATCAAGCATCCCAGCCAGTCCGATCGTTTCAAATACGTCGGTCGGCTCGACGACTGGATCGTCCTGGTCTCCGGTGAGAAGGTCAACCCCGTCCAGTTCGAGCACACCGTGCAATCGGACAAGCACGTCGCGGAGGCGGTCGTGTTCGGTGTCGGGCAGGTCTCGGTCGGTCTGATCATCGTTCCAGCCAAGGGTTACGACGCGGTCTCGGAGGACGAGTTCCTGCAGCTCGTGCAACCGACCATCGACTCGGCCAACGCCCAGGCCGAGGCCCATGCCAAGCTCGACCGCGAGCACATCCGGGTCTTGAAGGCCGACGCCGCTGACGACTGTCCCAAGACCGACAAGGGCACGGTCATCCGCGCTGCGTTTTACAAGAAGTTCGAGAGCCTGATCAAGTCAGTGTACGAAGACGCGGAGCGCGCGACGGGCGGGCAGTTGCAGCTCGACTTCGAAGGCATGCAGGTCTGGCTCGAGCAGCTCGTGGTCGACGTGCTCAAGCTGGAACCGGCGCGCGTGGCGCAATTGTCCGGGGAGACCGACTTCTTCACGGTGGGTCTCGACTCGCTCGGCGCCTATCGCATGTACTCGCGCATCGTGCGCACGCTCGATCTCGGCCCCAGGGTTAGCGAGGTGGCGGGCAACGTTTGCTTCGAATATCCCAGCGTCAAGGCGCTGGCTTCGTACCTGTCGGCGCTGCGTTCGGGCGAGCAATACAGCAAGCGCTCCGAGATCGAGGAAATGCAGGTCTTGATCGAGCGCTACGGCAGCTTTGCCGCGCGCGCGGTAGGGGATGCTGGTCCGCCACGCGTCGCATTGCTCACCGGCGTGACCGGCTCGCTCGGAGCTCACGTGCTGGGGACGCTGCTGCAGACGCCGGGCATCGAGAAGATCTACTGTTTGAACCGCGGCTCCGACCCGCACGCCAGGACCATCGAGTCGCTCGAGGCGCGCGGGGTCGACGTTCCGCTCGAGCGCGTCGAGTCATTCAGCGCTGACCTGACGCGGCCGGATTTTGGGCTGGATCCCGAGCTGCTGAGCAGCGTCAACCTGGTGATTCACAACGCCTGGAGCGTCAACTTCAACATGGGCGTGTCCTCGTTCGAGAACCAGATCCAGGGCACGCGCAACCTGCTCGACTTCAGCTTCAGGTCGAACGCGCGCTTCTTCCTGGTCTCGTCCGTGTCAGCGGCCGTTCGCTCGGGCAGCGTCGTCCCGGAGTCGCATCTGGAGCACCTGACCGACGCGCAGGAGATGGGCTATGCGCGCTCGAAGCTGGTCGCCGAGCGCCTGTGCCTGCACGCCAAGCTTGCCGGCCTCGATGCTCGCGTGCTGCGAGTGGGACAGATCGTCGGCGACACGCGGCTGGGTCAATGGAATGCCACGGAAGCCATCCCGCTGATGATCCGCTCGGCGATCAGCATTGGCGCTTTGCCGGCGCTCGACGATACGCTCAACTGGCTACCGACCGACGTGGTGGCCAAGGTGATGGTCGAGGTCTGTCAGTCGGCGAAGCGGCACGACGTCTATCACGTGGTCAATCCCAAGTCCTTCAACTGGAAGCGTGACCTGTTGCCGATGCTACGCAGCGCCGGGCTCGGCTTCGAGCAAGTCACGGCCCAGGCGTGGCTCGAACGCCTGGCGTCGAGCAATCCCGATCCCGAGGTCAACCCGACCATCAAGCTGCTCGGCTTCTTCCGCGGGAAGTACGCCACGCCCAAGACTGGCCCCGGCGTGCGTTTCGAGACGAAGATTACCGAAGGCGTGAGCCAGAGCCTGAGCAGCATCGGCGCGCCCGACGCCGCCTTGATCGCCAAGATGGTGGAGTTCTGGACGACCGAGGCCTGGAAGTAGCTCGCGCCGCGGGCGCTACGGCTGAGCACAGGGCGGCCGTTGCTCGCTGCAGGTTCCAGTGTCTTGCCAGTCCGCCCAGGCGCAAGTCTCGGTGCAAGTGCGCTGCTGGTTCTGTAGGCCGCACTTGCCGCAGTCGACCGTTTGATAGACGACCGCCCCTGGCTCGCAGACCCCCTGGTCCTGGCAAGAGCTGCTCGGGTAGTCGGTCCAGTCCGCCCATTGGCAGTCGCTGGTGCACTTGCGACGAATGGCCTGGCTGCCGCAGAGGCCACAGCTCTCGGTCTCGTCCTGCACTTCGTTGGGAGCGCATTCGCCTTCGTCCGTGCAGGGGCCCCAAGTGCCGCCTTTGACGCACTGTTGCGTGCCGCAGTTACCGCAATTCGCCACGGCGCCGATCACGCAGGCGCAGCCTTCGTTGGGCAAGCCGTTGCAGTTGGCGTCGTTGCCGGCGTCGCAGGTGTCTCGGGGTTGGGGGCCGATCTGCCCGAGGCAATCGCCCCACTCCTGGTCCTGGCAGGTCTGGGTGCCGAATTGGCAGGCGCCCACGTCACTGCCGCAGGGGCGGGTCGAGCCCTTGACGCAGCTGCAGCCTTCGTTCGGTACGCCGTTGCAGTTGGCATCGTCGCCCGCGTCGCAGGTGTCCTCGCTGGCCGGCGCCAGGGCGCCCTGACAGGGACCCAGCTTGCCATCGGAGGCGCAAGTGCGCGTGCCTAGCTTGCATGCGCCCAGCACGTTGGCGGGAACGTCGCCGAGGGAGGTGCCTTGAGGCGTCTCCCAACAAGTCATGGTCATGCCCGGCGCGCAGTCGTCGCCAGCGGCGCCCTCACCGCCGCTGCCGCCCGCAGCGTCGGTGCCGCCCGCACCAGCCGTGCTCGTGTTGCCTGAGCTGCCGCCGGTAGCAGGGGCCATGCCGGAACCGGCGGCGCTGGTTTGGCCAGCGCTGGGGCTGCCGCCATTGCCGCCGCGCGAGGCATTTCCTGCCGCGCCCGCCGCGCGACCGGCCGCACCGGCGATGTTCTGGAAGCCGACGAGATCCCCCGAGCAGGCGC
>DATDEV010000314.1:0-3527 GCA_036522995.1 Polyangiaceae bacterium | reverse complement strand
AGGGACCGACCTTCGAAGCCTGTCGATCAGTCCGGCCGAAGCCTTCGTGGTGTCGCGCATCGATGGCGCAACCAGCGTCTCCGAGATCGCCGAAGAGACGGGCCGGCCGCTCGACGAGGTGAGCGCACTGCTCGAGCGCCTGGCGGAGCTGGGCGCGCTCGTGCTCGAGGAGCCGGCTCCGCAGCGGATGGCCGAGCGCCGCGCGGCGCCAGCGCCGGCGCCGCGCCCGTCCGGAGCCATCCGGCTGGGACCGATCGTGGAGACCACGGGCGGCAGCCAGCTCAAACACCCCGCCGCCGCGCTCTACCATCCGGCCGAGCTCGACGAGGCAATCGACATCGACGTGGAGCGCCGTCGGCGCATCCTCGACGCGTACTACAAGCTCGATCGGCTCAATCACTATCAGGTGATCGGCGTCGACCCTCGCGCCGACAAGAAGGCGATCAAGGCCGCCTACTTCGAGGTGGTCCACTTGTTTCATCCGGACCGCTATTTCGGCAAAAATGTCGGCAGTTTCAAGTCCAAGCTGGAGAAGGTCTTCTCGCGGCTGACCCAGAGCTACGACGTGCTGTCGCGCGCCGCGAGCCGCGCCGAATACGACGCCTACTTACAGGCGCAGTCCAAGACGCGCGCCTTCGACGCGGGTCAAACCGACAGCGACACGCACCAAGCTGCGCTGGTGGAGGTGATGCGGCGCATTCAGGCCGAGGCCAGCGCCGAGAGCCGTGGGCTGAGCGTGCCGCCGCCTCCGCCGGACCCCGCCCAGCCGGACGGCGCGGCGCGCACCACTCCCGGCTCGCCGCCGCGCCCCAGCTCGAACCCCGCGCTGCGCCCGTCGGCGACGCTGCGTCCGAGCGATCCGGAAGCTCGTCGGCGCGCCCTGGCGCGAAAGCTCGGCCGCTCGCTGCCCTCGAACGACGAGCAAGAGCAAGCGAGAGAGAGCGCGGTGGCGGAAACCGCGCGCCTTGCCAAGGAGGACACGCAGCGCAAGGAGTGGGCAGCCGACGAGCTCAAGCGCCGTTATCAGGACCGGGTGCAGGCCGCGCGCGATCGTCAGCTCGAAACATACAGTCGCGCCGCCAAGCAGGCGCTCGACAAAGGCGACCATGTGGGTGCAGCCAATGCGCTGCGCATCGCCACCTCGCTCGCGCCGAGCGACACCGCCCTGGCCGAGCAACTTAACGAAGTCGCGAGCAAGGCAAAGCAGGAGCTTTCTGCCAGCTACCTGCAGCAGGCCGAGTACGAGGAGCGCGACGAAAAGTGGCTAGCGGCAGCCAAATCCTACTCGCGAGCGCTGACGGGCCGGCCCGAGGCTCGGATCTGCGATCGGGTCGCCCACTGCTTGCTGTCGGGTGAAGGCGACCTGCGCGAAGCAGGTGAGCTGGCCAAGCGGGCCGTCATGATGGCGCCCGATCAAGCCAAGTACCGCCTGACTCTGGCCCGGTTTTACGCCAAGGCCGGCATGAAACAGAGCGCCGAAGGCGAGCTTTCCCGGGCAGCGACGCTCGCGCCCAACGATGATAAGGTGGGAGATTGGATTCGCCGAATCAAACGGGAGCTTGGCTGACGGCCTCGCCCGTCAACGTCCCTCGGCGAAGCCTGCACTAGACCCCAACTAACGGAGCTTCGAAAAGGCGATATGGAGCGCGTCATCGGCATCGACCTCGGGACAACCAATTCCTGCGTCTCGATCCTCGAGGGAGACACCCCGGTCGTGATCCCCAACCGCGGCGGATACAAGACGACGCCGAGCGTCGTTGCCGTCACGGAGGCGGGCAAGCGCTTGGTCGGTCACATCGCCAAGCGTCAGGCGATCACCAACGCCGAGAACACGGTTTACGCCGCGAAGCGCCTGATCGGGCGCAAGTGGAACTCCCCTCAGGTCAAGAACGCGATCATGACCTCGAGCTATTCGATCGTCGAGGGCCCCCACGCCGACGTCCGCATCAAGCTGCGCGACAAGACCTACTCGATCCCCGAGATCAGCTCGATCGTCCTGCAGGAGATGAAGATCATCGCCGAGGACTACCTGGGCGAGCCGGTCAAAAAGGCCGTGATCACCGTGCCGGCCTACTTCAACGACAATCAGCGTCAGGCCACCAAGGACGCCGGTGCGATCGCGGGCCTGGACGTGATCCGCATCATCAACGAGCCGACCAGCGCTTCGCTCGCTTACGGCTACGGCAAGGACTTGGATCGCACGGTCGCGGTCTACGACCTCGGCGGAGGCACCTTCGACGTCAGCATCCTGGAGATCGGCTCGCACGGTGTGTTCAAGGTGATCAGCACCACCGGCGACACCTTCCTGGGCGGCGAGGACTTCGACGCCCGCATCATCGACTGGCTGATCGGTAGCTTCCAGGAGGAGCACCAGATCGACCTGCGCCAGGATCGCATGGCCCTGCAGCGTCTGCGCGACGCCGCCGAGAAAGCCAAATGCGAGCTTTCCAGCGTGCGCGAGACCGAGATCAACCTGCCATTCATCATCTCGACCGGTCGCAACGAGGCGCTGCACCTGCAGCGCACGCTATCGCGCCAAACCCTGGAAAAGCTGACCGAAGATCTGGTCGAGCGCACCATCGACATTTGCCGCCAGGCCATCGGCGACGCCAAGCTGGACGTCGACGAAATCGAGGACGTGATCTTGGTGGGCGGCATGACGCGCATGCCGATCGTGCAGCAATCGGTGGCCACCTTCTTCGGTCGCGAGCCGAACAAGAGCGTGCACCCGGACGAGGTGGTGGCCATGGGCGCCGCCATTCAGGGCGCCGCGCTGGTGCAAGAAAAGCAGGACATGATCCTGCTGGACGTCACGCCGCACGCGCTCGGCATCATGACCTTCGGCAGCTACTTCGAGGAGCTGATCCCGCAGAACACCACGGTGCCGACCAGCCGCACCAAGATCTTTACCACCAGCCGTGACGACCAGACGGCCGTGAAAATCCTGGTCATGCAGGGCGAGAGCAAGCGGGCCGATGACAACGAGCTACTCGGCGAGTTCATCCTCACCGGGCTGCGCCGCGCGCCCAAGGGTCACGTCGAGATCGAGGTCACCTTCGAGATCAACACCGACGGTATCGTCAGTGTGCACGCCAAGGATCTCGAGACCGGTCAGGCGCAATCGATCCAGGTCACCGCCACCAGCGGCCTGACGCAGGACGAGGTGAAGAACATGATGAGCGGCGCGCAGGACTACCTGGTCGAGCGCCGCAGCGACGAGCAGCTCGAGGGCGCCAAGCAGGAGGCCGAGACGCTGATCGCCGAAATCGAGCACATGTTCCCGGAGATCGAGCGCGTGGTCGGTGGGGCCGACTTCGGGCGGGACGCCATCGCCAAAGCGCGCAGCGCCGTCGAGAAGACGCGCGTGGCGATCGCAGCGAAGGACACCGCGCAGCTCAAAGAGCAGGTGGATCAGTTGGCGCGCACGCAGCGCATGTTCAAGGGAGTGGTATCGCGCGGCTGAGGGGTGCCGCGAGCTTGGACCCCACCATGACCGATCGCCGGCAGCCCCCGCGCCCGTCGCATCC
>DATDEV010000313.1:0-3552 GCA_036522995.1 Polyangiaceae bacterium | reverse complement strand
GCGGGCGGCGCCGGTGCTGCCGCTGGCGACGCGGGGCAGCCAGCGGGCGGTGCGACCTCGATCGCGGGCGCGGCTGGCGGCGGCGGCACGGCGAGCGGCGGCGCCAGTCTGGTTGGTGTGTTCGTCGCTCAGGGCCACGCGGGTCGCATCACGCGCTCGTGCGACGACGGGCTCACGTTTCCGTTCGACCATTCGAGCGACGACGCCTTTCGCTGCTTCGTCGACGCCGAGCACGATTGCGATCATTCCGAGCACGCCGGGCGCGGGCTGGCGTTCGGGTCGGGCGTGTTCGTGGCTACCTGGGGCTGGGGTCACCCGGGGACCCTGCAGCGCTCGACCGACGGTCAGAGCTGGCTCGACGTGATGACCGAGACCCCGACTTTCGCCGACGTTGCCTACGGCAAGGAGCTGTTCGTCGCCTGTGGCAACCCGACGCTCGTCTCGCGTGACGGCAGCGTCTGGGAGCCCGGCGGCAAGCTGAGCTTCGACTTCAACTACCGCGGCATCGAGTTCGTGCCTGCGGGCGGCGGCACCTTCATCGTGAGCGGTGAGTCCGGCGAGCAGCGAGCCATCTCGCGCAGTCAGGACGGTAAGACCTGGGTTGCCGCCAGCCAGCGCCCGGACGCCTGCGGGCAGCAGCTGCGCGGCATTGCGGGCTCGGATTCGGTGATCGTGCTGGCGAGCGCGCTCGGTCACGTCTGCCGCTCGACCGACGCGGGCGATACCTGGACGCTGAGCCAGGTCACGGAGCGCTTCACCAGCCCGCCACTCTGGACGGGACAAGAGTTCTGGATCTACTCGGGCGATCAGCGCTTTTCGAGCAGTGACGGTGAAACCTTCGTGCCGCAAGCGCTGACGCCGGCGGGGATCTCGATCGGACCGCTGGCGCGCAGCCCGAGCGGTACGCTGATCGCTGCCAACGATGGCTGGCAGGTTTGGTACGACAAGCAGCAGTTGTTCCGCTCCAGCGACGGGCTCGTCTGGAGCGAGCTACCCAAGACTGCTTTCACCGGCAGCCACCCGCTCAATTTCGTGAGCTTCGGCTATGTGCCGTCGAGCGCCGGTTGCGGGCTGCCCTGAACCGCCTGGCGCCTGAGTAGCAAGCGCGAGAGCGGGAAGCCCAGCTCGACCGTTTCCTCGGGCACGAAGCCGAAGCGCTCGTAAAAGACCCGAGCATCGGCAGTGGCCAGGCGTACGAGCGCGGCGCCCCGCACACCCGGATGGTCTAGCAGCAGTCGCACCAGCGCCTCACCCAGCCCTTGCCCGCGCCAGCCGGGCGCCACCGCCACGTCGGCCACGTAGGCGTGGCGCGCGCCGTCGCTGTTGGCGCGCGCCGTGGCTACGAGTCGTCCGCTCGCGTCGCGAGCGCCGATCCAGACGCTGGCACCGAGCTGAGCCCGCTCCAGCTCGGCGCTCGCCACGCCGCGTGTCCAGTACTGATCCTGCAGCAGCTTCGCGGCCTGCTGCGCATCAGGTGGGCCGAGCGCCGGCCATAGCCAGGTGCCGCCAGGACCCCGAAATCGCGCCGGGCGCGCGCTTTCGGGGTGGTGCTCGAACATCAGCCCGATGGCGCGCGCGTCGCCCGCAGCTCCGCGCTGCCACAAGCGCTCGATGATCGCGCTGGCCTGCTCGGGAGAGCGGTTCTGGCCGAGCTTGGCCTTGCCCGTCAGCTGCTGCAGACGCACGCCCAGCACCAGGATGCCGCGCAGCGCGTTCTGGTAGAGCGGCTCGGCGTGGCTGATCGGCACGTGGCCGCCTTCCGGCTGATAGCGCTGCATGATGAGCTGAAGCGCCTCGCCCTTGAGCTGCGGGTCCGTGATGCGCTCGAGCAAGCCGTGCACCTGCACGCTCCGAAAGAAGGTAGTCGCCGGGCAGGCGCGCTCGGGGTCGCTGAAATAGCTGGGGACGGTGCACACGATCTGCTCGGCTTGCACCACCGCAGGCCGATCGACGCACAGCGCCTTCTCACCGCTGGGAGCGCCGTGAAAGAGCAGCCACTCGTCCGTGACGGCGGCATTGAGCGTTCTCAGCACCGGCGAGCCGTCGGGGCGCGTCAGCGCCAGGTGCAGCACCTCGGCCTCGCGCAGGAAGGTTCGAGCCTGCTGCTCGGTCATGGCGAATTCGGGCCGTCGCATGTCAGCCAGCTTGGTCCGCCACTGGTCTAGCGAAAAGTGCCAGATATGATAATACTGACAGACCAGATGGCGCGCCCCGTCTATCGCCCGCGCCTGCCGGGAAATGCCGAAAGTATCCCTGTTTTTCTGCAGATCGCCCGTCAGATCGCGCGTGATATCCAGGCGCGCGTTCTGAGACCCGGTAGCGCGCTGCCTGGTAGTCGCGAGCTGTCGCGCTCGCTCGGCGTGCATCGCAACACGGCGCTGGCGGCGCTCGGCGAGCTCAGCGCGCAGGGCTGGATCCAGACCCGGCCGAGGCGCGGCACCTTCGTCTCGGACAGCATTCCCGATCGCGCGCCGCGCCGCAGCGCCAGACAGGTCTCGCTTCCGGGCCCGAGCCCGAGCCCGAGCCCGAGCCGGCAGTTGGAGCTCCCCGACAGCCCGCCGCCGGAGCCCTTTCCCGCTTTCGGGTCGGACGTGTTGCCGCTGGTGGGGGGGACCCCTGACTTTCGCCTGGTGCCCTCGGCCGAGCTCGCGCGCGCGTTCCGTCGAGCCCTGGCACGGGCACCGCGCCTGCTCGGGTACGGCTCCGAGTACGGTGACCCGCGTCTGCGCAGCGTGCTGGCTGCGCAGCTGCGCGACGCGCGCAGTCTGGCAGTGGATGCAGACGGGCTGATGATCACGCGCGGGAGCCAGATGGCGTTGTTCCTGCTCGGACGCGCGCTGGTGCGGCCCGGGTGCGTGGTGGCGGTGGAGGGCGTGGGCTATCGTCCGGCTTGGGAGTCGCTCCGGCTGTCGGGAGCCAGGCTTTTGCCGTTGCCGGTCGACGCCCAGGGCCTGTCGCTCGACGCCCTAGAAAAATTGCTGGAACGAGAACGCGTGGCGGCGCTCTACACCACGCCCCACCACCAATACCCGACCACCGTAACGCTCAGCGCGTCGCGACGCCTGCGCTTGCTCGCGCTGGCGCGGCGGCATGGCTTCGTGGTGATCGAGGACGACTACGACCACGAGCACCACTACGATGGGCGCCCGGTGCTGCCGTTAGCGAGCGTCGACCCCGACGTCGTGGCCTACGTGGGCACGCTGTCCAAGGTGCTCGCGCCCGGGCTGAGGCTTGGCTACCTCGCGGCGCGGCCGGAGATCATAGAGCGCGCGGCGCGCACGCGCAGCTACGTCGACCGCTGCGGAGACCAGCTGATGGAGCGCGCGGTGGCCGAGCTGATCGAGGACGACTGGCTGGGTCGCCACGTGCGGCGCGTGCGCCGTGAGTACCACGCCCGGCGTGATGCGCTGGTCAGCGAGCTGGGCCGTCGGCTGGGTGGCGCTCTGTCATTTCGCGTGCCGGAAGGCGGCATGGCGCTGTGGGCCAAGGTCACTGCGCGCGGTGTCTCGAGCGAGGCCTGGGCAGCGCGTGCGCTCGAGCGAGGGGTGCTGG
>DATDEV010000312.1:0-5900 GCA_036522995.1 Polyangiaceae bacterium | reverse complement strand
GGAGAAGTCGGCGGAGAAGTCGGCGGACGAGAAGTCGGCGGACGAGAAGTCGGCGGACGAGAAGTCGGAAGACGAGAAGCCGGCGGCGACGCCATCCGCTGCTCCGAGCGCTGCCGCGACGACTGGGCCGGCGGTGCTGGCGACTTACTGCAGCAAGTGCCACAGCGCGCAGAAGCAAAAGGGCAAGCTGCGCACCGATTCGGTGGCGGCGCTCGTCAAGGGCGGCACGCTCGGACCCGCGCTGGTTCCGGGCAGCCCCGAGCAAAGCTTGATCGTCACGAGGCCGCGCTTGCCGCTCACGCACGAAGACCACATGCCTCCGAAGAAGGAGCCGCAGCCGAGCGGCGCCGAGCTCGCGGTGCTGGCGGCGTGGGTGCGCGCGGGGCCGGGTGGCGCTGCCGCAGGGGCGAGCGACGCGAGCAGCTCCGCGAGTGGCGAGAGCGGCGCCGGGATCGCCAAGGCTTCCGCAAGCGCGGGAGCCGCCGGCGATGGAGCGCCAGGCGCGGCGGAAGCGGTGGCGGTGCCGCCGGGCGCGGACAGCGCGGCGTCGTCGAACGACGGTGCGCCGCTCGCGTTCATTGGCTCGGTGCAGCCGCTGCTGCGCGACAAGTGCGGCAAGTGTCATATTCGCGACAAGCCTGCGGGCGGCCTCAACGTCGCGCAGCATCAGCAGCTGCTCGAAGGCGGCTTCACCAGCCCCGCCGTCGTTCCGCGCGATCGCGAGAAGAGCCTGCTGCTCACGCGCGTGCTGCTGCCCGCCGGCGACGACGAGCACATGCCGCCCGACAGCGAGCCCCAGCTCACCTCCGACGAAATCAGCCTGCTCGCGAGCTGGATCGATCAAGGCGCCCCCGAATCGCCTCCCGCCGTCGCGCCCCCCGCCGTGGCCCCTACCGCCGGTGGCTGCGCCGCCTGCAGCGTCCCCGGCGGCCCCCGCTCCCGCTGGCTCGAAGCCCAAGCCTGGACCGCCTTCGGCGCCACGCTCCTGCTCGCCTTTCGCCGGCGCTCCATCTAGCGCCGGCGCGGGGCGCTCACGCGCGCGGGCGCTCAGTGCGCCGCTATCCAGCCGATTTCGCGCGCCGTGAGGTCGCCGACGAAGAGCTCGGTCAGGTTGTCGGGGGCGCGTTCGCTGCCGGGGGCGAGTGGGATGTTGCGCGCCATGATTTCGGCGCCGCGTTGCGGGAAGGGCGGGGTGCGGAGGGGCTCGGCGTAGCCTTCGGGATAGCGGGCGCGACCGGACTGGTCGTATTTGTCGGAGGCGCCGAGGGTGTGCATCAGCTCGTGTGTGGCCACGATCAGGGCGAAGTCGATCATGGCGGCATCGATGTCGGCGCTGGCGATACCCACGCGCCCGCCGTCCTCGCTTTCGCCCTCGACGAAGGCCGGCGCCGCGGACGCAGCCGGCTTGAGCACCAGGTAGATGCGCGAGTCGTAGCCGCGCCACTCGACGCTCGCGCGCTGATCGATGTCGCGCGTCCAGCGCCAGAGCGCCAGAGCGTGCGCCGCGAGCCCCACGAAGTCTTGCTCGCCCACGCGCGGAGCCGCGCTGCTGGCGCTGACCGGCCCCTTCACGACGAAGGCAAACGGAGCCAGATCGCTACCCGTATGGCGCCGCCGCTCGCTTTGCAACCGGCGCTCCAGATCGAACACGCGGCTCCGCAGCGCGCTCAGCGTCGCTGCCGGTACTGGCTCGCGCTCCACCAGCACCAGCGCGATGCGTAGCGGCGTCGTCCAGCTCTTGCGCGCGCGGCGACGCTGCCAGTCGTTGATCGCCCACAGCACGACCCCCGCCAGCAGGCACAATAGCAGCGTCACCCGCACGCGATAAAACCAGCCTCGCCCCGCTGTCACGGCCTGCTCACAACTTCCACAGCGTGAGCGCCGAGGCGTGCACGTAGTCGTTGGGCGTGGCCTTGCGGTGGCAGTCGTTGCAACCGCCCTGGGCGTCGCGGCCGTAGCCTTCACCATCGGGCGGATTCACGCCCCGCCACAGAATGCCGAGCGTGCCGTCGTCACGCCGCCGCAGCTCGAACCATTCCCAACCGACCGAGCCGTGCGGGTTGTAGCCGCCGCCACGCTTGACCATGGCGAAGATGTCGTCGCCGCGCTTCGCGGCTTTGCCGTCCTCCGCTTTGGCGGCGTCGCCCGCGACCGCGCCCGCGGCCGTGGGTTTGACCGTCTTCATCAGGATCGTCCCGACCGGAAACGTTTTGGAGCCAGGCGCCGGCATCCGATTGATGAACTCGCGCGCCTCGCCCGCCTGGTGCGTTTCGCCGATGGCAGGGCGCTGGGCCAGGTCGATCTGGTGCCAGCTCTCGAAGCGCTGAAAATCACGCTCCAGAGCGATGAACGGCTCGCGCACCGGCTCGTCGCGTTCGAGCCCGAGCATCTGGCAGCCACCCAATACCGTCAGCGCCAACGCCCCAACGATCCACGAGACGACATTGACTCGAGCCATGCCGCGCTGATGCTTGGCATGGCCGCCAAAACCAGTCAAATGTGCAGCATGACGACCGCCAAGGGTAAGCCGCGCTGCGGATGGGCCGGCGAAGATCCGACCTACGTCGCCTATCACGACACCGAATGGGGCGTGCCGGTTCGAGACGACCGCACGCTGTTCGAGTTCCTGGTGCTGGAAGGCGCCCAGGCGGGCCTGTCGTGGATCACCATCTTGCGCAAGCGCGACGCCTACCGCAAAGCCTTTGCCGGCTTCGATCCCGAAAAGGTCGCTCGCTTCAACGCCAAGAAGGTCGAAGCGCTGCTGCAAGACGCCGGCATCGTCCGCAACCGGCTCAAGGTCGAGTCGGCGATCAAGAATGCGCGCGCCTTCTTGGCGGTCCAGGAGGAGCTCGGCAGCTTCAGCGACTACCAGTGGGCGTTCGTCGACGGTAAGCCGCTGCAGAACCGCTACGCCTCCCTCAAGGAAGTCCCCGCGCGCACGCCGATTTCCGACGCTTTGAGCAAGGACCTCAAAAAGCGCGGCTTCAACTTCGTTGGCTCGACGATCATCTACGCGCACATGCAGGCGGTCGGCATGGTCAACGATCACGTCGATACCTGTTTTCGCCAGCCCGCCGTGCGCAAGCTCGGCGCGACGGCGCGCGGCGCCAAAGCCCGTTAACGCGGCTCGGGCTCGCGCAGGCGGCGACCATCGAGCGTGATGTCCCAGGCCGTGCCGTGACGGCGCAGCTCGTCGGTGTAGATGGAGTCAGCGCGCAGGCGGCGCGACAGCAGCGTGGCGGTGGCGGTGGCGATGAGCAGCGGCAAGACGACGGCGTAGTCGCCGGTGAGCTCGAAGACCATCACCGCGGCCATCACGGGGGCATGCGTGGTGGCTGCGGTCAGCGCGGCCATGCCGAGCAGGGCAAAGGCGGGGACGAGCTGAGTGACGGGCTGCGTGTCGAAAAACGAGGCCACGTAGCCGAGCGCGCCGCCCAGGCTGGCGCCGATGAACAGGGCGGGCGTGAAGACGCCGCCGGGGCTGCCGGACGAGACCGAGGCGCTGGTCGCCAGCGGCTTGCAGACGAGCAGCGCGAGCATGAGCAGGATGCCCATGTCGCCGCTGAGGATGAGGTTGATGGCTTCGTAGCCGTTGCCGGTGAGCTGCGGCAGTCGCAGCGCCATGGCGCCAACCAGCAGGCCGCCGATGCCCGCGCGCAGCGGCTTGGCCAGCGGGATCAGTGCAAACCAGCCCTCGGCGCGCGCCAGCAGCGTCATGAAGGCCGGGCCGGCCAGGCCCGCGAGCAGACCGAGCAGCAGCGGCAGCACGACCGTCCCCGGCGCGATGCTCACGGTCTGCAAGCCGTAGATGGGACCGCCGCCGATGGCCAGCCGCGTCACGTGCGTCGCGATCGGCACGGCGATGATGGCCGGCAGCACGACGTCGAGCGCGATCACGCCGGTCACGACCTCGACCACGAACAGCACCGCCGCCAGCGGTGTGTTGTACGCCGCCGCAAAGCCTGCCGCCGAACCGGCAGCGATCAGGCTACGCAGCTGGCCCTCGCGTAAGCCGAACCAGCGCCCCGTCGCGCCTCCAAGCCCACCGCCGAACTGGATGATCGAGCCCTCGCGCCCGATGGATCCGCCCGACACGATGGCCAGCCAGGACCCCAGCGCCCTGAGCAGCGTGAGCCGCAGCGAGATCTGAAGCTTGCCGAGCACCACCGCCTCCATCACCTCGCCGACGCCGCCGCCGCCCTTCAAGCGCGATGCCAGGTGATTGGCCGAGCCGGCCAGGATGCCGCCCAGCGCGGGCACCAACAAACAAGCGTACCAGGGCAGGTGCCGGAACGCCTCGAGCACGTCAGGCGCGCGGTACAGGCGCGTGAACACGACGCCGATGGCCGCCCGGAACGCGATCGCGAAACCAGCAGCGCCGAGCGCCACTGCCACCAGCGCCAAGGTGAAGAGGGCGAGGTTGGTCCAGAAGGCTCCTCGAAGAGGACTGGGCGACCGCGAATCGGGCACGACGGAGCGAGCTTAGTCACAAAACGCCGACGCCCGTCGAACCGGAGCTCGACGGGCGTGGGCGATGTGCGCGGAGCGACGCGCTCGATGCGACGCTGCTCCCGCTGCTTGGGCCAGATTCAGATGTCGAACTGACCGAAGGCGTTCAGGTCCTTGAAGGCCTCGACCAGGCGAGCCGACATGCCCTTCTCGCCCAGGTGCACCCAGCTGCGCGGGTCGATCTGCTTCTTGTTCGGCTTGTCGGCACCGTCGGGGTTGCCGAGCTGGCCCTGCAGGTACGCCGACTTGTCGTCCATGTACTTCTTGATCGGCGAGGTGAAGGCCCACTGCGTGTCGGTGTCGATATTCATCTTCACCACGCCGTAGGAGACGGCTTCCTTGATCTCCTCGGGCGACGAGCCCGAGCCGCCGTGGAACACGAAGTCGAGCGGCTGAGAGCCGGTCTTACGCTCCTTCTCGATGTGATCCTGGCTGTTCTTGAGGATGAGCGGGCGCAGCTTCACGTTGCCGGGCTTGTACACGCCGTGCGTGTTACCGAACGACGCGGCGACCGTGAACTTGCCGGCGCTGTTGAGCGCGTCGTACGCGGCCAGCACGTCGGCGGGCTGCGTGTAGAGCTTGGAGCTGTCGATGTCACTGTTGTCGACGCCGTCTTCCTCGCCGCCGGTGACGCCCAGCTCGATCTCGAGCGTCATGTTCAGCTTGTTCATGCGCGTCAGGTACGAGCGACAGATCTCGAGATTCTCGTGCAGCGGCTCCTCGGACAGGTCGAGCATGTGCGAGCTGAACAGCGGCGTCTTGTTGGCGGCGAAGTACTTCTCGCCCGCGTCGAGCAAGCCGTCGATCCAGGGCAGGAGCTTCTTGGCGGCGTGGTCGGTGTGCAGGATGACCGGGACGCCGTAGGCCTCCGCGATGCTGTGCACGAAGGCAGCGCCCGCGAGCGAGCCCGCGATCGCACCCTTCTCGCCCTTGTTGTCCAGAAACTTGCCGCCGAAGAAGTGGCCGCCACCGTTGGAGAACTGGATGATGACCGGAGCCTTGGCTTCACGCGCGGCTTGCAGCGCGGCAACGACCGTGTGCGAGCCGATGACGTTCACGGCGGGCAAGGCTGCTTTCACGCTCTTCAGGTAACCGAAGAGGTCCTGCAGAGCGGAACCCGTGACTACACCTGGCTTGAGCTTCATTTTCGACATGGCTTGGCAGATCCTCGTAGTGAAAGGCGCGCTGGGCGCGACGAAGGGAGACGCGACCTACCATGAGGTCGCAGGCGAATCGAGCGCGCACGCCAATCCTACCCCGAATCCGTTTCGCCGCCGTTTCACCCACGCAGTAAGCACCCAACCCGCTGCTGGGGCCCACCCCGCTCGCGCAAACCTAACAGCCACCCGTCTTTGGGGCTGGGGCCCACCCAGCTCGCGCCAACCTAACAG
>DATDEV010000311.1:0-4251 GCA_036522995.1 Polyangiaceae bacterium | reverse complement strand
ACGTATTCTCAGCGGCACGCCTTCTCGCGTCTGGATCGCCTGCTGGCAAGCCCGGAGCTGGACTTCCGCGACTTCGCGCTCGGCTGCGCGGGCGTGTCGGATCACTTTTGCATTTCGGCGCGAGTGGTGCGGCGCTGAAGGATCGGCTTTTACGTTTGGTTGACGCCCCGGGCGGCCGCAGGCCATATGCGGCGCGATGGAGCACGGGAAGTTGCGGGAGCTGATGTCGGCGCAGTGGTTTCACGCGATCGACTTCGGCGGCGGGCTGGTTTCACCGGGTAGATTCGCCGAACGCCTACCGCCCAACTACACGCTCTTCGGGGTGTTCGAGCTGCTGCGCGAGCTGGAGCTTTCGGGCGCGACAGTCGTCGATGTGGGCACCATGGATGGGCTTGTGGCCTTCGTGATGGCGCGCCTCGGCGCAGCGCGAGTGATTGCCACCGATCTGGCTCCGCGCAAGACGTTCAGCGCGGCGCGCGAGGCGCTGGGTTTGGCGGTCGACTACCGGGTACCGGTGCAGGCCACGGCCCTGCCCGAAGTGCTGGGCGAGGAGCGGGCCGACGTCGTGGTCTTGGCCGGAGTGCTGTATCACGTGTTCGATCCCATCGCGGTGCTGGAAGCCTGCCGGCGCGCCATCAAGCGCGAAGGCTGGCTCATCGTCGAGACCAGCTACCTGTTCGACGAGGGAGCCGCCCGCATGTCGTTCAGCCCTGCGGACGACACCGGGCGCGGCATCGATCGCGCGAACGTGTTTTGGCGGCCAAGCCGGCGCGCGCTCGAGGGCATGCTGCAATTGGTCGGTTTCGAAGTGGTCAGCTCGATCGCGGTGGATGGGCGGCTGACCATGCTGGGTCGAGCGCGCCGTCCGAGCGAGATCGCGGACCGCTCGCCGCGCATGCAGCACTTCCACAAGTCCTACATGCGCATTGCGAATTACAAGGAACGCATCGATCTGGACTCCTTGGCGCGTGCTGACGGACCGGTTTCAACCGTCACGTTTCGGGGGCCCCGCGGCCCGCGGCGACTGTACCCGGCGCTCTATCGGCCGCAGGTGCCGCTGCAGCCCGCCTGGCAACCACTGCGCGAGCTCGATAGGTACGCGAAAGTGGCGCGCAGCGCCTGGTTTCACGCGCGCACGGCGCTCGGCGAGGGGCGGGCTTCACTGCGCCTGCTCGGTCGCGCCGGGCGCTAGCTAGAAGACCGCGTGAAGCGTCATGCCGGCAGCGCCGGTGCTCGGCGTGAACTGCGGGGCCACGCTGAAGGCCAGCGTGCGGGGCCAGCCGAGCCGCGGAGCCAGGAGCGCCGCTGATACCAGGCCCGCCCCGACCCCGGCTGCACCGACCGCGAACACCGCGCGATCGTCGAACGAGTTTCCGGTAGCCAGCAGGTACGTGCCCATGAAAGCGCCGCCACCGAGCAGCGCGCCCGCATCGAGCGCGTGAACCCAGCCGATGGAGGGCTTGAGCCTGCGGCCCAGGAACGAGCCAGCGATCACTCCCAGCTCGAGGCCGAAAGCGGTCGCGCGGCTGGCGTGGTCGTCGCGCGTGATTGGGTCGGAGCTCAGCGCGCCTGCCAGCAGCCCCGAGAGCACTCCGGACCACAAGGTGACGCTACCGGTGAAGGCCGCCTGCCCCGGCGCTGAGGGGCTGAAGGCGTAGCGCAGCGCCCCGAGGCCCGCACCGAGCGTGGCTCCGCCCCAGAGCACGCTGGCTTCCGCCTGGGGCGACCAATCGGCATCGGGGGCGTTGGCGGCGCGGAAATGCCAGACCCACGCGGCCGCGATCTCGGCGCCGATGAAGGTGTCGGTCACGATGGCTTGGGGCAGGCCGAGCGTGAGCCGCTGCCGGTGATCGAGCCAGGCGGTAGTGCCCATGCCGAGCGCAGCGACGCCCACCGCAGGCAAGGCGAAGCTCCAGGGAGAGTCGCCACCGCTCAGCGCGTGGATCCAAACGCCGGTCAGCACCCCGTAGCCGGCGCTCGTCACGTGCAGCTGCACGAGCTCTTCCGTGGTCCGCTGAAGGCGGGGCGGTGACGTGTCGGTTGTCGCCACCGGGGTCGGGGGAGGGCCGGCGGCGGCGGCCGTGGCGTGCGCGAGGATCGCGGCAGCCACGCGAGGCAAGCATTTCATGAGACCGGCGGGTCATAGGGCCAACCGGGCCCAGCGCAAAGGGGCGCGGGCTGACGCTCGCAGGTTTCCGTGCGTTGCCAGGGGATGGCTGCCGAGGCAGGCTCTCGTGGACCTGGTTGGGAAACAAGCTGAGGAGCCAGAGAATCAACATGGATCTCAAACAAAAGCTCGAAGAGGAATGGGCGCAGCTCGAAACGCTGCGCGATGAGCTCGGGGTCAAGCTGAGCCTCGCCAAAGCCGACGCCAAAGACGAAATCTCGGCGCTGCAGACCAAGCTCGACGAAGCGCGCAGCAAGCTGAAAAACCAGCTCGAGAACCTGGCCGACTCATCCCGCGAAACCACCGAGGAGGTGACCACCAACCTGGTCTCCGAGCTCAAGAGTGGTTACGCAAAGCTCCGCGGCTTGCTGCCGTAGTGCAGCGGAATAGTCGGCGTTCAGTCCATCAGCAAGCCGAGGGCGGCTTGAGCGAGCGCGTGGTGCGGGCAACGGGCGCTCGCGCTTTCGAGCTCGGCGCGCGACTGCAGGAGCTTTGGGGCCGCTACGGTGACTTGTGGCGTGGTGAGCTCTCGACCGAGGGCGGCGCCGTGGGGGTGGTCGTCAAGGACGTGAAGCCGCCGCTCGATGATGGCGGGCTGGCTCATCGGCGCAAGCTGCGCTCGTATCGGATAGAGCAGCGATTCTATCGTCGCTTCGCGCCGCGCTTGGGCGAGCAGTGCCGTGTGGCGAAGCTGCTGGCGGCGTCCGAGGGGCAGGGCGCATTCCTCACCGTGCTCGAGGACCTCGAGGCCAGCGGGTTTTCGGGGCGCCGGCGCATCGCCGAAGCGGAGATCTCGGGCGCGCTCGGCTGGCTTGCCGCCTTTCACGCGAGCTTTCTGGGAGAGTCGCCCGACGAGCTGTGGAAGGTGGGCACCTACTGGCATCTGGCCACACGCCCCGACGAGCTTGCGCGCATGCGGCATCCCGCGCTGCGCGCGGCGGCACCGGCCATCGACGCTCGCCTGAACGCGGCGCGCTTTCGGACCTTCGTGCACGGTGACGCCAAGCCCGACAACATGTGCTTCGCGCACGACGGCAGGGTCGCGCTGGTCGACTTTCAGTACGTGGGCGGCGGTGTGGGCGTCAAAGACGTCGCGTACTTCTTGAGCAGCTGTCTTGCTCAGGGCTCCTGTGCCCGGCTCGTGCCCCGCTACTTGAACGAGTACTTCGCCGCGCTCAGCGCTGCGCTCGGCTCGAAGCTCGCTCCCAGCGAGCTTGGCGCGCTCGAGCACGAATGGCGCGAGCTGTTTCCGCTGGCCTGGGTCGACTTGTATCGCTTTTTGGTCGGCTGGGCCCCTGGGCAATACGACCCCGATCCCTTCAGCGACGACCTGGTCCGGCAAGTCCTGTAACAGCTCAAAGTACTCACGTCGGCGGCACTGCCGAGGCGCGGACTTCCCGTATCCCGGCGTTGCCAGCAGCGCGGCCAACTTCGCTGCGCGACGACCCATGCTCGCTAGTGGCGACAGCAGTGCGCTTACTTCGCTGCTGCTTCGTCCCCGCCAAAAACGTGCGAAACGCCGATGCTGAGCGTCAAAGGCGAGCTGATCGTCCCCGGTGGCTCGTCTCCCACAACGATGTGGCGCCAGACCGGGACCCTCACGCCGAGCGAAACCTCGGTCGCCCCGAACGTGTGCTCGAGCGTCGCGGCGCCCAGAACCTCGCTGCGTCCGAGGCTGCCGTCTTGCCGCACCTCACCGTCCCATTCTTCGGCGGCTTCATGGAAGGCTTCGACGCCGAGCGATCCGGTCAACTTGCCGACGAGCTTCGTGCCCACGGAAGTACCGCCGTAGAGACGCCAGGGCGCACGGTAGCCATGCGAGTTCTCGTAGAGCGGCAGCTGCCCTTGTACGAAGAGCTGCAGCTGCAATCGTTCGAGCTTCCGAGACGCCTCGAGCACGAGCAGGGGATCGACGGTTCCGGACCCGAGTTGAATGTGTTGATGTCGCAATCCCTGGTCTCCACGCTCGAATGGATTCTCTTCGGTTCGACCCAGAGGAATCGATATGCCCGGACGGGCGGCAAGCCACCACTTTCCGAGCGTCTTGCCGACTCGCAGCAGCAGCCACGGATCAGCGAAGCCCG
>DATDEV010000310.1:0-5686 GCA_036522995.1 Polyangiaceae bacterium | reverse complement strand
ACCGGGTCGGAGTAAGGCAAGTCGCGATAGACGAACGACACGTCACGGGCCGACGAGCCAATCGCCAGCCGATCGGGCTTCTCGCCCGGCAGCTCGGGCGAGCCCGGACGCACGATTGGCGTCGGGTCGGTCGCGTCCGGGCTCACATCGAACGCCATCACGCTGGCGCCCGGCTGATCCTCGGGATCGATCGCGTAAACGTAACGTTTGCCCGACGGCGTCAGCGGGCTGGCCGCGACGCGGCGCGTGGTCACGACGCGCCACGGCTCGGTGAGGGACATCGGCAGCAGCGAGGGCAGCTCGCTCATGGCACACACGCCGCTCTGAGTATCGAGGACGTGGATCACCGGAGCCGCCTGGTCCGCCACGTACAGCCGCTCCTCGGTGAGGGCGAAGCCGGCCGGGCGCGCGTCGCTCGCTCCGGGGATTGGCGCGCTGGGGACCGGCACCTCGGCGCAGGTCGTCTGCAGATCGGGCGGCAGTGTCTGTGCGACGCCGCTCGGCACCTCCACCTTGAGCGGAATGCGCGCCTCGATGTGGCAGTCCTCGAAGGTACCGGGCGGCCGATTCAGCAGCCACTGGGCGTCGATCACCGCCAGCTCGCTTTGATCCGGGAGCGCGACCACCAGCATGCGGCGACCGGCTGGTCCGCCCTGCGCCGCCTCTTGCTCCATGCTGGCGTAACACACGCTGTCGTCCGCGAGCCGCGCTGCATCCGCCGTCGCGACCTCGGACCCGTCGCACGTAGCCGTGCTGGGCTCGACGATCACGGTCATCTTGCCCGGCGTCGAGCTCAGCCGGCAGGCGGGCCAGCTGGTGAGGTCGCGTTGCTCCTGTCCGTCCTTGGGAGCATCCAGGCAGCGCGTCGGCAGCGCAAAAATCCCGTTGTGCCCGACGTCGGCCGTGGCCACGAAGCTGGACTTGCCGCCCGGCGAGGCCACCATGGCCACGGGGCGCGCCCCGACGCGCAGAAAGCCGTAGCCCGGCACGCTGACCTCGGTATCGACGACGCGGCCCGAGGTGACGTTGATCACCGCCACCTCGTTGGTCACCGTTTGGCTGACGAGCGAGTAGATGCTGAGCACCTTCGAGGCGTCGGCGTCGTCCGTCGCGTCGAAGTCGGGACAGTCGGTCATGGGCCGCCCATCACCGTTGAGGTCGCGGCAGACGAAGACCGCTTCCTCACTGCCCTGCAGCGAGCGCAGCTCACGCACCACCTCGGTCTCGGCGCAACCGCTGAGCAGGCACAAGCCGGCCAGCGCCAGCAGGCGAGCTGCCATCGAGCGCGCGCTCACTTGGATGACCTCGGGGCCTTGGGATAACCGAGCGAGCCCAGGAGCGTGCCGTAGGTTGCGGGCGAAGCGAGATCCAAGCTGTAAACTCCGACGTACGAATCCGTGAAATGCCCCACGTAGAGCAGCTTGCGCGGCGTATCGACGACCAGCGCCTGCGGCCCACGTCCGGTCAAGATCTCGACCTCGATGCGCCGTCGCAGCGGGTCGAAGACGAACACGCGGCGCGAATCGAAACACGCCACGAACACGCGCGTCTCGAGCTCGCCGTTCGGCGTCTCCACAGGGCTGACCGCCACACGCGCGGGCCCGAAGGTCAGCGGTACGGTGGAAAAGAACGCGGGATACTCGAGCGGCGGCTGGGTGCGACCGATCAGGATGCTGGCCGGCGAACGATTGGCCACGTACACGTCGAGCGGCGTCAGGGACGCTTGCTGCTCGCAGGCGGCGTCCCCGTTGCAGCGGGCGGTAGCCGCTCTTCGTGCAGCGGGGTCGACCGCGATGCCTCGCGAATCGACGCCGACGGCATTGGTGTCGATGCCCACGCCACCGCCGTCGACCAGGTACTGCCGCTCCGGAGAAGAGGCAGCGTCGGGCGCGTAGCGCAACAGCCGCACCTGGGCGGAGTTGCGAAAGGTCATCAGGAACGAGTCGCTGGTCGTGGACTCGGCGGTATCGCCGGGCCGGCGCGGCAAGGCGGCAACGCCCATCGGCCGAGACGGGATGGTATTGGAGGCCAGTGCGAACTTGAGGTACGGACCTTGAGTCGGCACGTCCCAGTCGTTGACGAACAGCGAGGCGGTGCCGGTCGTTTGGTTGGTGACCACCAGCGTCGAGCCATCCTCGTTCGCGTCGATGCCGAACGGCTCCGGGCCCAGGCTCAAGTCGCGCGTGTTCTCGCGCGCCGGGTGCTGACCGGCCCGATGGGCGCCGTCGCAGGCGTTGCTATTGGCCCCCTGCCCGCATTCGAAGCCACCGTCCTCGACGTCGACCCAGGTCAGCGTCGTATCGCCTCGAACGGGCACGAACAGGCGCTCGCGGTTCTCCGCATTGGGGTCGGAGCGGATTACCGCGTCAGTGGCGAAAGCACCGATCTTCACCGCGCTCGCGATGAGCGGCTTGTTGTCGATGAAGTTGCAGCGACCCGGATAGAGCAACTGGTCCTCGGGCGCCCGATCGCCTTGCTCACAAGGCGACTCACTCAGCGAAGGGGCGCACAGCCCGCTGGCGCACAGTGGCCGCTCGGGATCGTCGCAATCGTCGTCGTCCGCGCAACGCTTCGGGAGCTGCTCGAACAGGTCATCCAAGCGGTACGACTGGATCGACCCGCCGTCGTACTGCAGGTCGAAGTCGCTGGAGACCACGATTAGGTGCTCGCCCGACTTGTCCAGGACGAGCCCGGTCGGAAAGTAGATTTCGTCGATCGGCGCTTCGAGGCCTGCACCGTCGAAGCATCCACTCGAAAGCACGCTGAGAAATAGTAACTGGGCGAGCCGGCGCATCGAACGCCGTGGCTTGTACAACGCCAGGCGGGGGTTGGAAAGCTCAGCCTAGGTCCAGAATCACCACGCCCCGCTCGGGGTCATCCGGCTCGTCATCTTCGCGCTTGGGCTGCGGCGCGGGACGATAGGCGTCGACCGGTAGCTCGACGCGTGGACGATCACGCTCGATGCGCCGACGTTCCTGTTCTTCTCTTCGCCTAATCTGGTCGATGATGAAGGGAGGAAGCATCGGTTGCGGCCTCGCTTTCGCGATGGTGGGACCCTGGAAACTTGGTCCTTGACAGAAATCTAGCCGCAAGCAGCGGAAGGTCAAGCTCCGAGGGAGAGATGGCCCTCGGTGGGGGCTAGGCCCCGCCGCGGAAGCGCCAAGAACGGTTGGCGGGCCGGCGCTGCCGCTTCGGCTATTGGGGCGGCGCTCTCGTCGTTTGTGAGGGCTCCAATCCCAACAAGCACTCGTAGTTCGCGGTGCACGGGGCTCTACCGGTTGGGGCTGGGGTAGGCTGCGGTGGTTCGTGATCTCCAGAGCGGCCGCTTCCCGGTTCCACTTAATGCTCCGCGTCGTAAGGCGGGGGGCGGTTGCCGTCTTGGCGCTCGGAGCGCTGCTCGGCGCGAGCCGCGTGGCCGCGGCCGCCTTCGATCTGAACGACACGACCTGGGAGGGAGGCAGCGAGCTATTCGAGCTAGCCAAGAAGCGCTTCGGCCGCGAGCGCATCGAGATTGCAGCCACGCTCGACTACTCGAAGCTCACTCCCAAGGACGGGCTGGTGATCCTGCACCCCGAGGTCACGCTCGACTACGAAGAGCTGCGGGCTTTTCTAGCAGCGGGCGGGCGGCTCGCGCTCGTCGACGACTACGGCACGGGTGACGCGCTGCTCGGCAGGTTCGAGATCCTCCGAGCTCGCGCCCCGCTCGCGCCGGCGAAGATGCTGCGCGACAACCCGAGCTTCGCCATCGCCGAGCCAGCGGTGCAGCTGATGGCCGGGCAGACGCGCCACCCGATGACGCAGAAGGTCGAGGCGGTCGTGACCAACCACCCCACGGCGGTCTTCAATTCCAAGCTGACGCCGGTGCTCACGATCGCCGCGCGTGATGAGCCCGAAGCGACCCTGGCCCTCACGGGCATCGTCAAGCGCGGCAGGCTATTCGCCATGGGCGATCCCTCCGCGTTCATCAACTCGATGCTCCGCTATCCTGGCAACCGCCAGTTCGCGGAGGGATTGCTCGGTTACCTGGTCGAGTCGGACACCTGGGGTGAACGCGGCGGTAAGCTCTACTTCGTCGCCAACCGCTTCAAGCAGTCGGGCCAGTTCGGCGACCGCGGCGACGCGCTTTCGCGCGCGACGCAGGCGCTCGCCGACACCCTGAGCGACATGCACGAGCACGGCTTCCCGGAGCCGCTGCCGCTGCTGCTAGCGGCGCTGCTCTGTCTGGGCGCGATGGCCTGGGCGGTGACGTACGCGGCGCGCCCCCGCCCGCGCGCGGTGCCCCGTTATTCGGCGGCCGAGCCGTCCGTCGCGCAGGGCGGCCTGGCAGGTCGGATCGCGGTGCTCTCGGCGCCCAGCACCGATGCTGCCTTGGGGCTAGCCGAGCTGCGCAGCGCGGCTCTGGAGCTGTTCGGAGAGCGCTTGCAGCTCGGCCGAGGAGCTTCGGCGAAGCTCGTGCTGAGCGAGCTCCAGCGTCGCGGGCTGCTGGCGGACGACACCTGGCGCGAGCTGGATAGCGCCTTTTCGGAGCTGCGCCTGATCGAGGAGCGCATCGTGAGCAAGCAGCGCCAAGCGATACCGAGCGTCCGGCAGGAGCTGCTCCGCAAAAAGGTGATGGCGGCCGTGCTTGAAATCGAGGAGCGTAGCGGAGCCGGCTAATGCACGCCCTTCAGGTCACGGAAATCGAAGCTGCGCGGGAGCGGCTGCTGGAGCTCAAGCGCCAGGTCTCGCGCGTGTATATCGGCGACGCCTCGGCGGTCGACTTGCTGACCGTGGCGCTGCTCTCGCGAGGCCACGTGCTGCTCGAGGGCGTGCCGGGGATTGCCAAGACGACGCTGGTCAAAGCGTTCGCGCTGGCGCTCGGTAGCTCGATCCGTCGCGTGCAGTTCACGCCCGATCTGTTGCCAGCCGACATCACCGGCACCTACGTACTCAACCCCCGCGACGGCACCTTCGCGCTCCGGGCGGGACCGATCTTCGCCAACGTGCTCCTGGCCGACGAGATCAACCGCGCCCCGGCCAAGACCCAGTCGGCGCTGCTGGAGGCGATGCAGGAGCGGCAGGTCACCATCGAAGGCGATCGCTTCGAGCTGCCCGACCCGTTCTTCGTGCTGGCCACGCAGAACCCAGTCGACTTGGAGGGCACCTACCCCTTGCCCGAAGCGCAAATCGACCGCTTTCTGGTGCGGGTGCCGATGGGTTACCCCAGCGCCCGCGACGAGGTGACGATGCTGCGCACGCACGGCATCGCGCCGCCGCCGGTGGGGGTGGTGCTGAGCCCGTCCGACGTGCTGCAGCTGCAGTCGATTGCGGCGCGGATCCACGTCGAGGATGACCTGTACGAGTACGCGGTGAGCTTGACCGGCTTCACTCGCTCGCACCCGCGAGTCGTGCTGGGCGCCTCGCCGCGCGCCACGCTCGGGCTACTGCGCGCGTCCGAGGCGCTGGCGGTGCTGGCCGGGCGCCCCTTCGTCACGCCCGACGACCTACGCTTTCTGGCTGGCCCGGTGCTCGCGCACCGGCTGATTTTGGTGCCCGAGCTCGAGGGCGATCCCAAAGCCAGGGCCAGCATCATCGAGGAAGCCACCGCCAAGGTCGGCTACCGCCGCCCCGTCCGCTGATCGAATCAGAATCAACAGGGAGGCGGGGAGGCGGGGAGTTTTTTATTGGGCGCGCCGCCCGAGGCGCT
>DATDEV010000309.1:0-3189 GCA_036522995.1 Polyangiaceae bacterium | reverse complement strand
TGAGTGTCATGGGGCTGCTCGCGTTCACTCGTCGACTTCCATACGTTTACCGCGGTAGATGATCACGCGCTTCTTCTTGACCGGAGCGGCAGCAGGAGCGGGCGGCGCGCTCGGGCCCTGCGCTGCCGCGGGCAACGGCGGCGGCCCGGCAAGGGGCGGCGGCGCTGCTGCGTTGGCATGCAACGCGGCGTTCGACTGAGCTGCGCTCTGCGTGAGCGCTGCCGCTTCGGCCGCGCCGGGCACGAGTGCCAAAGCGTCCGTGACGAAGGCGGCTCGCGCGGTCTCGTCTTCGATGGCGAGGGCGAGCTTGCGCACGAAGTGCGCGTACTCCTTGTAGGTCGGTTTGCCGGCCTTCAAACGCTGTTGAATGGCCAGGCGCCCGAACGCGCCGAGCGGCTTCACGAACAGCTGTGTCAGTTGCGACAGCACGCGCTCGTTGACCTGATCGAGCTCCTCGAGCGGCGTGATGGTCGTCGCGGCGTGCAGCGGGTCGTCGCCCTTGGGACCCGAGAGCGTCGCCCTGAAGACCGTTGCCGCGCCGCCGCCCTGCTTGGCCAAGCTTTGCAGCTTGGTGGCCACCGTGTTGAGCGTGACCGTGAGCACGGTCGGGTGCACCTGCTCGGTGCCCACCACGACCAGCACGTGATCCTCGATCCAGCGCAGGAAGACGCTCGCGCTTTCGAAATGCAGGGTCAGCGCCTGGCCCTGGCCCGCCTCCAAGCTCTCGAACGTATCGAGCGCGTCGCGGGCGCGTTGCGCGACATCCCCGAAGGTCGCGCCAGTGAGCCCCATCACGCTGTGATGCGCCACTGCCAGCATGTCGGGGGAGACCAAACCGACGCCGAGCACGTTGGGCACGTCGCCCAGCTGCGCGAGCGCAGGACCCACGGCGCTGCTAGCCGTCTTGTTAGAAGTGCTGGCGCTGGCGCTGGACACGGACAGGCGCGGGCTGCTGGCCGTGGTCGCGGAGTTTTTGACGGCCAGCGTCGGCGCGAGCGGGCGTGGTGGCTTTGCGACCGGGTTGATGTGCGCTGGAGCAACGGCTTTGACGGTCGTGTAATCGGTGGACGAAGAGGCGTGTCGACCGATGGCCATGTAGAAGGCCTGCGCCATGTCCTTGGCGGTTTGAAAGCGCTTGCTCGGATCCTTGTCGAGCGCTTGTACGAACCAAGCATCGAGCGCGCGCGGCAGCCCGGGTACACGGCGGCTGGCGGGCTCGGGGTTGCCGCCGATGATCCCGAACAGCAGCTCCGGAATCGAGTCGCCGTTGAACGGCAACGTGCCGGTCAGGCAGTGGTAGGCGACAACGGCTAGCGAGAACAGGTCGGAGCGGCCGTCGATTTCGGGCAGGCCGCGTGCCTGCTCCGGGCTCATGTACGCCGGGCTACCGATCAGCTGGCCCGCCGTCGTGCCCGAGGCAGTCGGCGTGCGCTGAATGGACTTGGCCACGCCGAAGTCGAGGATCTTGAGCACGAAGCCCTCGTCATCGCTGTCGCCGCACAAGAACAGATTCTCGGGCTTGATGTCACGGTGCGTGATGCCGAGCGCGTGCGCCTTGCCGAGCCCACGGCAGGCATGGGCCACGATGCGCGCCGTCACCTCGAGCGACAGATGATGCCCGCGCTCCAGCCAGGTGCCCAGATCCTCACCGACCAGGTACTCCATGGCGATGTACAGGCGTCCGCCGTCCTCGCCAAAATCCAGCACGCTGACCACGTGCGGGCTGTTGATGCGAGCTGCCGACTTGGCTTCGAGCACGAAGCGGTTGCGATGATCCTTCTCGTGGCGAAACGCGGCATCGATGAACTTCACCGCCACGTCCACGTCCAGCGTCAGGTGGCGCGCCAGCCAGACGGCGCCCATGGCACCGCGACCGAGCAGGTGCTCGATGCGGAAGCGCCCGGAAATCGTGGCGCCGGGAAAGATACTAGGGCCTGCTTTGGCTACGCCTTCGCTCGTCATCTCTGATCGCCCCATCTTGCAAAACGCGTGAGGGTGGAAGCTTCGAATAGTCGGAGGGCGCCCCTTTCGTGTCAAACCGATTCAAACGGAGCCGCCGCGATTTGAGGCACATTTGCCTTCCTTGGCCGCCTCTGCACACACATTCTCGGTCACATCCTCGAGGGTGACCGAAACCTCTGCGACATATTCGAGGTCGAGCGCGGCTTCTCGCTCAGAGGCGTGGTACTAACTACGTGTGGCTGGCGTGAAGGAGAGGCGTCGTGACCAGGGCTGTTTGGGCTGGGCGCTCTTGAGCGCAGCGGTCAGCACTGCCTGCGGGACAGCGCAGCCGGCGGCAGCGCCTGACGCAGCCGCTGCCGGCTCGGGCTCGCTCGTGCCGCCTGACGCTCGTGGGCTGCGAGTCATGGTCTCCGAGCAGGCTCGCCGGATCTGCGTGAACGATGCGGGCTGCGGCGGGGAGCCCAAGGGCTCGACGCGCCTCATGCAGCTCGAGCCTGGCGTCCGCACCGCAGTCACCGAGGCACTGAGCGGCATCGGCTTGGAGGTCGTCGGCGCCGACGCCGAGCGCGACATGTCGGCCGACGTCGAATGGCGCGGCACCGATACCATCGCGCTGAAATTGCACGACCTGCGGGGCAGACAGGTCGAGGAAGCCACTTATCGCCGCAGCCTGGAACGGTGCCGGGAGCTACCCGACTCGAGCTGGGAGTCTTGCTGGCAGGCGAACTTCGAGCAGATGAAGCTCGAGCTTGCCCGACCGCTGCTGGGCTCGGCGGGGCTGCAAGCCTTGGGACAGCGGGCGCGCGGCAGCGAACCGCTCGACACCCTCGACGGCGCCGGCGCGAGCTCGACACCCGCTCAGGCTGGGAAGCATGCTCCCGGGCTCAGCGCCGCGACCACCGTCAGCGGCCTGTCCGCCAACTTGCCCGAGCGTTTGGAGGCGCCGCAAGTGCAGGCGACGCTGGCTCGCTACCGCGAGACCATGAAGCGCCAGTGCTGGCAGCCTGCGTTCGAAGCGCGTCCCGAAAATGCCTCGACCTCGGCGCGCGTCAGCTTGTCGGTCACCATCGCGCCCTCGGGTGCCGTCGAGAAGGTCACGACGCTGGGCGAGCCGCCCGGCTATCCCCGTCTGGCGGAGTGCGTGGCGGCCCAGCTTTCGCAGTGGCACTTCCCCGCCAGTCGAAGCACGAGCACGCTCAGCATCCCGTTCGTGTTCACCAGCGACTG
>DATDEV010000308.1:0-5288 GCA_036522995.1 Polyangiaceae bacterium | reverse complement strand
CTGATAGCTCGGAATGTCGTCGTTGTAGGCGGGATGCTTCGAAGTTGGCGCAAAGTTGAGGTAGCGCCCCATGCGGAACTTCTTCTGCGCGCCGCCGAGCAGAATGTGCGGCACGTTGAGCCCACCGTGAACGTTCTCGCCAAAGTCGCTCGACCAAATGATCAGCGTGTTGTCGAGCAAGCTGCCGTCGCCGTCGGGGGTCTGCGACATGCGCGTCATCAAGCTCGCGAGCTGCTCTGCGTACCAGCGCTGCAGCTTGCCCATGTTGAGCTTCGCGAGATCCGTCATCGCTTTCGTGGTTGGCGGAATGTTGTTCGTCGGATCGCCTCCGCCCTCTTCGAGTTGATGTGCGACCTCGCCGTGAAGGTCTTTGACGTCGGGCCGCAGCTCGACAGTGCCGCGATTGATACCCCAGTCAGCGATCACGAAGCGCGTTCGATCACAGGCAAAGGCCTGGGTGAGCACATCGAAATGCAGCTGGGTTGCTTCTTGCAAAGTGCCGGTCGTGCCTTTTTCGGGCACTATCGGCGAATCGCACACGACCGGCGGGTACTTGCTCGGATCGCTAGGCGAGTCGCCCTTGAGACGATTCTCGATGTCGGCGAGCGCGGCCAGGTGATCGTCGAGCTTCGTCTTTTCGGTAGCGCCGAGCCGCCCTTGGAGGCGCTTGGCACTGCTGCTGAGGGCGCCCACGATGCTGAGCTCCTGCGCGCGGCGGAGCTTGGCGCTGTCGTCAACCATCGGCGTGCCGCTCGACGGGGCACCGGTGTTACCGAACATCTGTCGATAAAACGCCGCAGGATCTTCGATGGCGGGCTGGGCGGCGCCGCTCATGTTGTACGACAGATTCACCTGGTCCGGGATGCCGCGCACGCTACCGACGCCGATTTGAAGCGAGCGCACGGCAGTGCCGGCGCCTAGCTGTTGACCCAGAACGTAGTCGATGGACGGGCCCATTGGGACGTTGCCGCCCGGTTGCTCGGAGAGCGCTGAGCCGGTGAAAGCAGTCGGTGCGTAGCCGTCGTGACCCGAGTAGAACGTCCGCCCGGTGCCCTTGGCTGCATAGGGCATCAAGCCGGTGGTGCGGGCGATACCCTCGAGCACCAGCATCTGCGAGGCAAAGCCTTTGAGCGGCTCGAGCACCGAGTTGTCGTAGGTAAGCAGCTCGGGAGTGAGCTCCAGCTCGGTAGCCCCAGGCGCGACTCCGGGCGGCCGAAGGTAGCCCCAGTGCCCGCCAAAGCCCGTGCACAGCGCGAGCAAGCGCATGGGTCGCGCCACGCCTTGGGCATGAACCGCCGACGCTTGGAGCAAGCGAAAGAACGGCAGCGCCGCGGCTCCGGCGCCGACTGCTTTGAGGAATTGTCGTCGTTGATGAGACTGACTCGACATGGGCTTCAATTCTCCACTCGGCAACGCGTGCTGAACATGTCAGAGCGCAGCAGGCTTACGACGAGCTCGGCGACGCTTTGCGAGCCCTGCACGAAAGGCTCCGCTTGTTTGGCCAGGGCGGCGCGCGCCGCATCGGTACCGAGCGGCATGCCGCTCGCGAATTGAAACCACTGGCGTGCGAAGCACTCGCGAACCGTGGCGCTTTGCGCGAGCTTGGTCGCCAGCTCTTCGGGACCGTTGAAGGTGCCGTCGACGTCGGTATCCACCAGCTCGCCAGTGGTATCCACCGGCTTGCCGTTGTCGGTCGTGCGCGGGCGGCCCATCGCGTCGAAGCCTTCGAAGGCGTAGCCGATCGGGTTCATCCTCGAGTGGCAGCCCTGGCACGTCTCGCTGGCGGTGTGGGCTGCGATGCGCTCGCGCGTGGTCAAGCTCGGGTCGGGCGGGGGTAAGGTGATCTTCAAGGTTGGCGGCGGCGGCGGGATGTCCTGGCAGAGCATGCGGACGCGCACGAAGTGACCACGCTGAACCGGCGAATCGTCGAGCGATTGCGCGTGCCTGGCGAGAAACGCCGGCTGCGTCAAAAGGCCTGCGTTCAAAAGCGCTGAAAAGCTCGCGTTCTGATCGAGCACTTGCCCGACGAAAAAGCTCTGCGCATCGCTCACGAGCTTGGGGCGCTCGGTCTTCCATTCCGGAAAGACGCTCGCATCCTTCTCCAGCTTGTCGATCTCGGCCAGCTCGAACCACTGCGCGGCGAACGTGCCCCAAACGGCGCGCGCGCCCGCTGTCTTGAACAGACGCCGAGCTTGGGCCTCGCGCCCCTCGGGGCTGCCGAGCGCGCCACTTTCTGCCGCCGCGTCGAGCTCCGCGTCGGGCGGCATGCCCGAAGCTAGAAAGGCCAATTGAGTGGCCAGCTCGTGCGGCAACAGCGTAACGACCTTGCCGGTCGCATCAGGCGCGCCGAGCTCGGTGGCGTAGAGGAAGTCGGGCGACTGCAAGATCACCGACACCGCCCGCGTGAGCGCCGTCGGCGCATCGGAGGCGGCCCGCGCAGCGGCGTAAACGCCCACGATCTCACTCAGCTCTTGCGCGCTAGCAGCCCTACGGTAGGCGCGGCGCGCAAAGTCACCGAGCAGCTGCGACGCGCAGGCGCTGGCGTCGCAGGGCGCCATGCTGGCCACCGCTTGCGCCGCGAGCGCCGGAATGGAGTCGAACAGCGTGTTGGCGAGCAGCGACGTGACGCGCAGATCGTTGGCGTTGGTGTCGTAGCCGCCGCTCAGCGGATCCACCGGGAAATCGACGCTGACGACCGGCGGGGCGCCGAGTAGCTGCTCCAAGCTGCGGGCAAACTCGCGCTTCGAGAGCCGTCGCACGCGCGCTGGAATGATCGTCGAAGGCGACTCCGCCGCGCACGCCGCGAGCGCAGCCGTGCTGGAGCCGCCGCCCTGTCCGGCCGTGCTGCTCGAGCCGCCCGAGCTGGCTGAGCCTGCGCTGCCGGAGGCCTCGGAGGACGACTCGCCGCCCTTGCAGGCGGGCAGGCCCAACGCCAGCAGAGTGATGCCCAGGGCTATGGTTCGCATGCAAGCTCCAGAGTCGGGTGGAGGGTTTGGAGACAGAGGCGCACGGCGTCCTTCATGGCGCCCGGGCTGACGTCGCGGCCGCCGCCCAGCTGGATGGCGATGTCGTTGATGCTGCGGCGCCCGTCGACCAGCGCGATGATCGCGTTGAACGCCGCGCTCTGGTGGCGCAGCTCGGCTCGCCCTGGGAAGTCGGGAATGGGCAGATGCGGGATTTGCAGCCAGGCATCGGCTTTCGGCGAGCCCTTGTGCGCCGAGAAAGCAATGCATTGCTCGAGCCGCCCCCGGGCCGCGAGCGGCGAGTACGCGAAGCGCACCAGCTCGTCCGTGGCGTGCGTGATGTGGAAGCCCGCCGCTTGCGCGATTTCGACCACCTCTTCGCGCGCATAGCGGTACGCGGCGGGGCGACTGGGGGGAAAGAGCAGCGGCCCGTAGTTGAGCCAGCGGCCACCCGGCACCAGCACGCGGCTGAGCACGCTCATGAAATCACGCAGATCAGGCGGCACCACGTCGATGAACCAGGGCGTCAGCACGGTATCGAACATCTGCTCGCGCACGGGCGGTTGCAGGCCATTGGCCAGCAGCACATGAAAGCGCTCGACCGGGCCGCAGGGAGCTTGCAAGCTGCGCAGAACGCCAAAACGGGTCATCTCGGTGGCGTTCGAACGCGCTTCGGTCAGCTCCATGCGGCCGCCGCTGACCATCTGCCGTGCGACCAAGGCGACCAGCGGGTCGATGTCGAGCGCGACCGTCAACGTGGCGCGCTGCGTGCGATGCAAATCGTACGCGAGGCGACCCGCTCCCGCGCCGAGCACCAGCAGGCGCCCGAGCGGCCTGTCATCGAGCACCCGCTGGACGCAGGCCAGCGCCTTTTCGTTCTCGGCGATTTCGGCCCAGTCGCGGTGCAGGTAGTGAAACGTGTTGAGCGGATCGATGCGCGGCGCGGGCAGCGGCTCGTGAGTATTCGGTCCGGCTGCGGGCTCGATGATGGCGACGAGCTCGGCCAGGGTCTGCTTCGTGAGCGCGATTTGCGTTTGCAAGCGCAGGCGCGTGTTGGGCAAAAGGGCCGGTTTACGCAGCTCTTTCTCGAACATCGTCACCGTTTCTTCGGCGGCCCGCGTCAGCTCGCTGAGCTGCTGACCCCAGCTGGCGCGCCAGCGCTCCGGCTCGGAGAGCAGGCAGGGCACGCCGGCGAGCGTTGGATACTCGACCTTGCACTGCGCACACCGGTAGTGCTCCGCTTGGTCAACTAGCTGTCCGCGGCAGGCGGGACACACCAGAATATCGAGTAGTGCGGAGCTCATGCGGTTTCTCTCGACCTACTTGGCGCAGCCAATGCGCTGCGAGGAGAAGGCCAGCGCGTCGTACCAAATATCGATCTTTTGCCCGTTTTGCGGCGCTTGACCGCCGATGCCGAAGCTCCACAGTGAGCCGTCGTACTTCGGTGACCAGCGCTCTTTGGAGCCGTAGCCTTGCCAGTACGCGTCGTCGGCATGAAGTCCCTCGATTTCCATCTCGTCGAGCCAGACGCGCACTTCTTCGCCGTCACCCTGCATGTTGCCGTCGCCGAGGTCGTCGCCGAAGCCCATCACCTCGAGGCAGTACCACTGGTCGACCTCGAGCCATTGCTCGCTGGCGGGCGTTTTGTCGCCCAGGTAGAAGCCGCCGGCTTGCTGCTCGTTGCCGTCCTCCAGCCAAATCTTGGCGCCGTCGAGGTTGCGGCCAAAGCCGTTGATCGAAAAGTCGTTCCAGAACCAGCCAAAAGACCAGATGCTGAAATCTGGCCAATGGCCGATGTCGTAGTTGCCGTCGGTCACCGTGATCAGGTTCGGGTGATAGCCAGGCAGTGTCATGTCGGCGTAGCGCATGTAGACGCGCATGTAGATGCGGTCGTCGGTGGCCGGAATGTGCTGCAGCAGCGACGCCGCGAAGGGCGGCGCAAGTCCGTACTCGGTGCCGCTCTTCAGGTGCAGCGAGCTCTTGCCGTCCACGCTCGTCGTCGCGTCGATGCTGACCGAGCCTGGCATGCCCGAGATACTCCAGCGATCCGCAGGCAGCGGATCTTGCTCGAAGCTCTCGCAGAACACGGCTTGTTCGGGACACGTGGCAGTGAGCGGTAAGCTGGGGTCGCGCGGCCCGTGCGGGCTGCCTCCGGTCCCGGCGTTGCCGGCCTCGGTCCCGGCGTTGCCGGCCTGGTTGGCGGCGCCGTCAAGCGCAGCGTTTCCGCCGCCGCCCCTGGCATTTCCTCCGCTAGCAACGAGGCCGCCGCCGTCACCATTGCTCGCGCTACCGGAAGAGCTTTGGCTGCCCCCGCTAGCGCCAGGC
>DATDEV010000307.1:0-2150 GCA_036522995.1 Polyangiaceae bacterium | reverse complement strand
ACGCAGGCCAGAGAAGCAGTTAGCTTAAAAGCCACGGCGCGCTCCTATGGTGAATCGAATCGAGTTGAGCTGGGCCCCGCTCACGAAGGGCTCGGTCCCGACACCGAGCAGGGCCTGGAAGATGGCGTCACGCGAATCGTGGCTCTCGATGCCGACCGCGCCGGAGAAGCGTGAGCGCTCGAGCGAGAAGTCTTCGAGGTGCTTGCCGTATACGTTGCCGACGGCGGCCTGCAGCGAGCCGTTCAGCCAGATCCAGATCGGCCACGAATAGCGCAGCGTCAGGACCGCCGCGCTGCTGTCGACGAGACGGCTATCGCGGAAGCCGGGCATCAGGCGCGGGCCGCCGAGCTCGATCAGCTCCGTGAACGGAACGTCGCGGTCACCGATGGGGTCCGCAAACAACGTGGTCAGGGAGAGGCTGACCACGCGCCCGCCGTCGGTGAGGTCGTAGAGCGCGCCGACCGACGCGCCGTAGCGAATCCAGGCCGAAGTGGGGGAGTTTCGGAAATCCGTGCCCTGCTCGCCACCCAGATCCAGGCGCACGCCGGTGTTGGAGCCGCCTGGCTTGCGTGAATCGAACACGACCCGGCTGCCCACGAACGGCGCCTGGTAGCCGTCGGCATAGCCGGGCGGCGCCGCGATTTTTCCGCCGGCGATCGCGTCGTGGACCGACTCGCGGTCGTATTCGGTGTCAGCGAAGGTCGCGCTGCGGTAGCCGCTGAAAATCTCGACCAGGCTTTCACCCAGCGTCCAGCGCGTTTCCATGTGCGCGTCGATGGTGTCGGAGGCGTAGCGCAGCAGGTCCTCCTCGCGTGCGTCCCAACCGATGCCGTAGAAAGTGTAGTCGGGGCGGCGCGTCGCCGTCGCCGTGAGCGTCAGGTCCCAGGTCGAGGTCAGGTGGAAGCGTTCGACGACGCTGGCGGTGAGAGAGTGGGCGCCGCTGGTCTGGCCGCGCAGGCGCAGGTCGTGTCCCTCGAAGCCGGCGTCGTCCCAGAACGCATACAAGCCGAAGATCGGCTCGAAGCCGAAGTTGATGAACGCGTACGGCACGATGCCCGACTTGTGGTCGGGGCCAAACGCGAAGAAGTCGTATAGCGCTGCCGGCAGCTCGGCCTTCTCGGCGGCCGTGATCGCGAACCCGAGCGGGCGCCGGATCACGAACTCGCTCACGAAGTAGAGCGGCGAGAGCAGGATGCGCGGTACCCAGAGCGCCTTCTGGCCTGGAGTTTGGGGCGTACCGCCGCGCCCGTCGTAGTCGGGCAACTGGCGCTTGGAGTCGTTGGGGGCCGGCGCCTCCGCGGGCGTGACCTTAGGGGGCTCGGGGGCGGCGGGCTCAGGGGCGGGGCGCTCTTCGCTGGGGGCTGCGGGTGTGTCCGGGCGCGGCTCTTCGCTGGGGGCTGCGGGCGTGTCCGGGCGCGGCTCGTCGGCCCCAGCGGGGTCGCTTTGCAGCGACCAGGCCAGCAGCCCCGCCGATAGGGCTCGAGCGCGAAGGATCACGCTTCCAGCCGCTCCTTCCGCTCCTCGAAGCCGCGATGGAGCTTGCCGATCGTCAGCGCGAGCATCACCCACACGGCCCCCAGCACCAGGCTAACCCAGGCGAAGCGCTGCACCGAAAAGCCGAGCAGGTCGACCGTCACGTAGACCGCGAGCGCCGAACAGACGTCGCCGATACGGACGCAGAAAGTATCGACCGCCTGCTTGGCCTTGTACTTCATCTCCGGAGACGTCACGAGCCACAGCATCTGCCGCAGAGTGTTGTTGAGCGAGTAGTCGGTGGCATTCTCCGCAGTTTTGGCGGCCTTGACCAGCGACACGATCGGCAAGAAGGCGACGATCGCGGCGTTCGCGATGGCGATCACGGGCAGAAACAGGAACGCCTTCGACAAGCCGAGCCATTTGACGAGCCGGGAAACCACGAAGGTTTGCAGCAGCACGCCGACGACGTTGACGTAAAAGAAAAAATTGGCGTACGCGGCGCCGATCACGTCGCCGACCTGCTCTTGGCTGATCGTGCCGCGCGCGACCTCGGCCGCGGCGTCGGCCTTGATCAGCTTGCTCAGCATGTATTCGCTGTTGCTGTTGGTCCAATTGTAGACCAGCGAGAACAGCGCGATGAAAAGCAGGTAGCGGTGGCGAACGACCAGCGCGAA
>DATDEV010000306.1:0-5527 GCA_036522995.1 Polyangiaceae bacterium | reverse complement strand
GCCTCGATGCGCTGCTTGAGCCCGCGATCCAGCCGCTCCCATTCTTTGGCCGAAATGATGCGCGGGATGATGTCGAACGGGAAAATGCGTTCGCCCTCACCCTTGAGCGTGAACGTGATGCCCATGCTGAGCAGCGCTCGCTCCGCCGCCGCTTGCCGCGCCAGCAGCTCGCCCTCTGGCAAGCCGTTGATGCCAGCCACCAAGCGGCTGCAGCCCGACCTTGGCGAGTCGGGGGCTTCGAAAAGCTCGTCGAAAAAGGGACCGTTTTGGGGGTCGTACCCTTTGAATTTCATCTCCTCGGCGCTTTCTCGGGCATCCAAACGCGCTCCCAGGGTCTCGGGAGCTTCGCGAATATTTCAGGTTTGTTCCGCACTGACCAGCGCCGCAGAATCCATGGACGGCCAGAGCGCCATCGCGCACTTAGCGATGCGCTGCGGGCCGGATCGGACGTCGCCGGTGGTGATCAAAGGATTCTTGCCGCGCATCATTGCACAAGCGAGCGACACCGCCCGTGCGATGGGCAAGATGCTGCCCGTCCAGCAGCGCCGCGCCGCATCGCGCCCAGCCACCTGCTCGGAACCTTCGTCCGTCACTCACTCCACGTGCTCGGTGTCGCTCGGGATGGCACCGCGGGAAACGCCCGCGTCACGGCGACGGCGCTCGACGCAGCTCGCAGCCTGGCCTCCGCCCGCAGCCTCCTGAGAGGAGCGGATTCTGGCCCCTTATCGAAGTGCCGGGAAAATTAGCCGAAATCTGGATCTACGTTCAGTGGTTTGATACTGAACGGGCATGCAGATGTTGCCCCTCCCCCAAGCCCTCCTGGTCCTGGTCTTTCGCGCTGCACGCTGCGAACGCCGCCCCAACCTGACCGCGTTCTGTCGTCGACAGCGCTGCAGCGTGGTCGAGCTCGAGCGCGCGTTCGAGCGCCTCGAGACGGAGGAGCTCATCACCTTCTACCCGGAGGGTGAACGTCTCACCCTGAGAGGTTTGGCTGTGGCCGCCGCACTGGCGAAACAATCGACTCGCCAGCAGCGTCCGCTCGCGCACTGCAAAGCGCTCGCTGCTTAACCGGGCGGCCGGGATTGTTTCAGGAGGCAGCACGTGAGCTTTGAGAAACGTATCGAGCCTCGATACTTTTCATCAGCGCAAAACCGCGGCGATACGGGCAAGAAACGCGCGGACTGTCATAAGAGACATTGCCCGAATGTCTTCCGCCACGTTTCACCTGTCTGCCGTCCCCGATCCGGCGGTCAAGACGCACTGCCCTTACTGTGCGTTTCAATGCGGCATGGAGGTCTCGGTCGACGACGCAGCTCCGAGCCGCTTGCGCATCACCGCCAACCCGGACTTCCCGGTCAATCGCGGACAGATGTGCATCAAGGGCTTCACCTCGGGGGCGCTGCTCGATCATCCCGAGCGCTTGCTGGCGCCGCTGGTGCGGCAAAAGAACGGACGCCTGGAGCGGGTTTCCTGGGATAGCGCGCTGGATTTGATCGCCGAGCGCTTGCTGGCGTTGCGCAAGGCGCACGGCGCGGCGACGGTGGGCGTGTTCGGTAGCGGAGCGCTCACCAACGAGAAGGCGTACTTGCTCGGCAAGCTGGCGCGCGTCGCGCTCGCCACGCCCAACATCGATTACAACGGCCGCTACTGCATGTCGTCGGCGGCGGCCGGACAAAACCGCGCGTTCGGTATCGATCGCGGCATGCCGTTTCCGGTGTCGGACATCGCCGAGACCCAGACGCTGATGCTGTGGGGCACCAACTGCGCGGAGACCATGCCGCCGATCATGCAGTGGGTGAACGAGCAGCAGGCGCGCGGCGGCAGCCTGATCGTCGTCGACCCGCGCGTCACCGACACCACTCGCGGTGCCACGCTGCATCTCCAGCCCACGCCCGGCACGGACTTGCTGCTCGCCAATGGTCTGCTCGCGATCGCCATCGAGCGAGGCTTGGTGGACCGCGACTACGTCGCGCAACGCACCGAGGGCTACGACGAGCTGCGTCGGGCGCTGCTGTCCATCGACACCACTTACGTCGAGCGTCTGACCGGCGTGCCGCTCGACAAGCAGCGCCGCGCAGTGGAGCTGCTGGGGCAGGTCGAACGCAGCATGCTGCTGTCGGGGCGCGGGCCGGAGCAGCAGTCCAAAGGCTCGGCCACTGTGCTGGCGTTCACCAATCTGATGCTGGTGCTGGGCAAGGTGGGCAAACCCGCCAGCGGCTACGGCTGCATCACCGGTCAGGGCAACGGCCAGGGCGGCCGCGAGCACGGTCAAAAAGCCGACCAATTGCCGGGCTACCGCTTGATCGAGAACCCGGAGCACCGCGCGGCGATCGCTCGGGTGTGGGGCGTGGATCCCGCGTCACTGCCCGGCAAGGGCAAGAGCGCCTACGAGCTGCTCGACGCGCTCGGGCCGAGCGGCGGCATTCGCGCGCTGTTGGTGTTCGGGTCCAACGTGGCCGTCGCCTCACCCAACGCGCGCAACATCGTCGACAAGCTGCGCGCGCTCGAGCTGCTGGTCGTCGCCGACGCGTTCGAGAACGAGACCGCCGAAGCCGCGCACGTGATCCTACCCGTGGCGCAGTTCGGTGAAGAGACGGGCACGCTCACCAACCTGGAAGGGCGAGTCATCCTGCGCGAGCAGCTTCGCAAGCCGCCCGAAGGCGTGAGGACCGATCTGGAAATCATCGCTGGGCTGGCCGAGCGCCTGGGTTTCGAGCAGGGCTTTCGCTTCGACGGCCCCGAGCAGGTGTTCGAGGAGCTGCGGCGCGCCACGGCGGGCGCCATCGCCGACTACAGCGGCATCAGCTATGCGCGCATTCGCGCCGAGCAGGGCGTATTTTGGCCGTGCCCGGCGCCCGACCATCCCGGCACACCGCGCCTGTTCTCCGAGCGCTTTCAGCACGAAGGCGGGCGCGCGCGGCTGTTCGTCGTGCCCCATCGGCCCGCGGCCGAATTGCCCGACGATGCCTACCCGCTGTTCTTCACGACCGGCCGCTACAAGGAGCACTACAACTCCGGGGCCCAGACGCGGCGCGTGGACGCCTTGCGCGACGCCAAGCCCGAGCCGCGCGTGCAGCTGCACCCGGGGCTGGCCGACCAGCTCGGCATCGCCGACGGCGAACAGCTGGTGGTCGAGAGTCGACGCGGCAGCGTGACCATGACCTGCAGCGTCACACGCGACGTGCGGCGCGACACGCTGTTCGCTCCCTTCCATTGGGGCGGCAAACAAGCCGCCAACATTCTCACGATGCCGGCACTCGACCCGCTAAGTCGCATGCCGGAGTTCAAGATCTGCGCGGTACGGGCGCGCGCGCTGAGCACGACGAGCAGTGCGCAAAGGTAGTCATGAGTAAGAAGAAGCTGGCCATCATTGGCAACGGAATGGGCACCTGCAAGCTGCTCGACGAGCTGGTCGAGCGCGGGGCCGCGTTCCAGTACGAGATCACGGTTTTCGGGGAAGAGCAGGGCGGAGCCTACAATCGCATCCTGCTCGGCAAGGTGCTGGCGGGCGAGTCTCCTGATTCGATCGTGACCAAGCCGCTCGAGTGGTACGACCGGCACAACATCCGGCTGGTGGATCGCACGCGCGTCACCAAGCTCGACACGTTGCGCAAGCTGGTCGAGACCGAGGACGGCAAGGTCCGAGCCTACGACGTGGCCGTGCTGGCCACCGGCAGCCAGCCGCTGGTGCCGGCGCTCGAAGGCATGAACGACGACAACGGCGAGCTCAAGCCCGGTATTTTCGTGTACCGCACGATGGGCGACTGCCTGCGCATGCGTGAAGGCGTTCGCTCCGGTGACAGCGCGATCGTGGTCGGCGGAGGCTTGCTCGGGCTGGAGGCGGCCAAGGTGTTGAGCGACCGCGGCCTGCACGTCACGGTCGTGCAGCTGCGCAAAACGCTGATGAACGCCCAGCTCGACGACATCGGCGGTGAGATGCTGGAGCGGCAGATCGAGCGCACAGGCATCTTCGTGCGCACCGGTCGCACCGTGGAAGCCGTCTACGCCGAAGAGCGCGTCAAGGGTGTGTACCTCGACGACGGCACCACGCGCCCGGCCGACATCGTGGTGCTGGCGTGCGGCGTCAGGCCGCGCATCGACGTCGCCAAGGCCTCGGGCTTGCCGGTCAACCGCGGCATCATCGTCAACGATGCGCTGGCGACCGAGGTGCCGAGCGTGTACGCCTTCGGCGAGTGCTGCGAGCACAAGGGCAAGACGTACGGCATCGTGGCGCCGGTCTGGGAGCAAGCGGCGGTGCTGGCCGACGTGCTCTCGGGCCGCAACCCCGGCGTGCGCTACCGAGGCTCCAAGCTGTACACGCGGCTCAAGGTGGCAGGCGTGGAGGTCGCGTCGATGGGCACGACCGAGCCCGAGCACGAAGGCGACGAGGTGCTGCAAATCGTGGAAGACCGCAAGAACGCTTACCGCAAGCTGGTGGTGCGCGATCGGCGGCTGGTGGGCGCGATCCTGGTCGGCAACACTCAGGCCGCCGCCAACATCGTGCAGTACTTCGACCGCGGCGACCTGCTGCCCGAAGATCCGCTCGAGCTGCTGTGCCAGATGAACGTGTCCGCCAATCCGGCGGCGCGCACGGTGTGCAATTGCAACAAGGTGACCGAAGGTCAGCTGTGCGAGGCCATCGAGCAGGGTTGCGACACGGTCGAGGCACTCGGCGCGGCGACCAAGGCCGGCACGGGCTGTGGCTCGTGCAAGAACGACCTGGCGCAGCTCTTGGCCCGCACCCCCAAGAAAGTCATGCTAGCGATGGTGGAGGCCAGCTGACCGCCTCCGAGCCGCGCGTCTCGCTGACGGACTACCGCGCCCTGGCAGCGTTTCGCTACGAGCTGCGCTGCTTCCTCGCCTTCAGCGAGCAAGCGGCACGCGCCGCCGGCATCGAGCCCCAGCAGCACCAGCTGCTGCTCGCCGTGCGCGGCCTGCCGGACGGGCTGCGACCCAACATCCGGACCATCTCCGAGCGGCTCCTGGTCCAGCACCACACGGCAGTCGCGCTCGTCGACAAGCTCGAGCAGCGCGGCCTGGTGCGCCGCGAAAGGCAGCTCGAGGACAAGCGCGAGGTGCTGATCCGGCTGACCGCTCAGGGCAGCAAGCTGCTGCGCGAGCTGTCGCGCCAGCACCGCGCGCGGCTCAAGAACGTGGGGCCGGAGATGGTAACGGCGCTGAGCGCCATCCTGGGCACCTGGCACGCGGCCGAAATCGCCTGAAATTCCGCGGACTACGCTTTCTGAGGCGGAAGGCTTGCGGCCTCCCCCACCCGTCTGGTAAACCCCCGGGCCCTTTAAGACCTCACGGGGCTTGCCCCGAACCGTCACTACCGAACGCAGCGGTGGTGGAACTGGCAGACACACCAGCTTGAGGTGCTGGCGCCGTAACTGGCTTGGAGGTTCAAGTCCTCTCCGCTGCACTGGAAAAACCGCCTGATTCAACGTCAGGCGGTTTTTCTCTTTTGTGCCTTTTTCTGGGGTAACCCCAGATCGAGAACCTGAAGGGCCGCTCGCAGCGACGGTTT
>DATDEV010000305.1:0-15740 GCA_036522995.1 Polyangiaceae bacterium | reverse complement strand
AGCCGCCCAGCCACGCGAGCGCGATCGGCCCGACCAAACCAATCCACCTCAGCGCTGGGACCCTCATCGCTGTCGCTATCATCCGGGGCTCCTTCACTGCAATCTCCAGAGTGGCATGTTTTCGTCGCAATTCAACCGGTTGATTGCAGGTATAGACGCTCCCCTGTTGAGTGCTTCCGCCTCCGCTCTTCCATGCCAACTTTTGACTGAGGAGAATCGAAAATGGACGAACTGACAGAGCGCGCGCTCACGGCCGACCTCACCGAGTGCCAGTGCTAGTGAAGGTTGATACCCTCAACGAAAAGGTGCTCGGGCTCGTGGGGTAGGCAGTCGTCAGGTGAGCGGTTTCGACCCGTTCAGCTCCGCTGCTGGCCTCGAGCGAACCGGTAAGACGCCCACCTACACTTATCCTCGTCGTTGCTGCGCCACTGAATCTTTTTCGCGCCTTGCGACTTCGTCCGAGCAGCGCGAGCAGGCCGAGCGCCCACAGCCCTGCGCGGGAAGTGGAGTAAGTCGGGAACGAGCACGCACATCCCGCAGGGTTGCCGCCCGTCGCCGGGTGGCCAGTCCACTGGCTACACCGCCTGACGCGGCTCCGCCGCCGGTCACGACAGCCGTGCTGCCCGACTGCGCCGGAGTCGGGACGCCCGAACCGGCGCTGGCCGGTGCGCCACCCGCCCCGGCCGCTACCGGCACGCCGCCCCGTGGCCAATGCCGCCGCTACCGGCGCCGTCCATCGGCCCTCCAGCGCTCGCCTCCGAAGGATTGAGCTCTACGATCAACGGCACGCTGCTGCGCCTCGCCGCCGATGCGCGTTGCTTCCAGAGCTACCGGCGCGAGCTGCGCCCGCTCCGGCTGTCTCCGCGCTTGGCGCTCGAGCTTCCTGCGAGACGCGAGATGAGACGAATAGTCCCGGCTGCCGATTGTGATGATTGCTGGCTCGGCATGTCACTAGAGTGATCCATGAGCACTATCGTTCTTCTTATCATCGTCCTCGTCGTTCTCGCGCTTGCCATCTACTTGGTCGACCTGTTGCCCATACCAAGCAGCACGATCAAGCGTATCATCCAGGCGCTGTGCGTTCTGGTTGCGCTTCTCGTCATCTTGGATCGGACCGGTCTGTATCGCACCGGCTTCATGCGTTGACTCGCTCCAGTTGCTCGGCGCTGAAGCGAGCTAGACCATCGTCAGAAGCTTCCACCTCGCGTTCGGCTGGGTGCCCCGTGCTTTCATGACGGACGTCGAGGCGATGGACCGACCATCGCTCGTATACGACGAGCGTCTTAGCCTGGTGGCGGGGATGCTGCAGCGTTTCTCGTGGCAGCGTCTGGACGGTGATTCGGGCGTGGTGCGGCTCCAACTCGGCGGCAGCATCGCCATCGAAGACGCCGCCGCGTTGTGGAAGCGCATCAGCGAGACGCTGGCAGGTGACCTGGCCGGAGTGCGCTCGGTCGAGCTCGACATGTCCGGTGTTCAAATGATCGACGGCGCCTGCATGGCCCTGCTGGTTCAGCTCAGAAGCGACCTTCGCGGGCGGCGCATTGCCTGCGAGTTCGTCGGTGGCACCGGCGAGGTGCGCCGCATCGTCGACCTGTATGGCGGCCGCAAGAAGGCGCGCCACAAGCGCGCACAGCGCAAGCCGCTCAGCGCCATCGAACAAGTCGGCAGCAGCACCCTGGATATCCTTGCCGAGCTGAAGCAGATTCTCGATTTCATTGGCCAGCTAACGGCTTCGACGCTGCACGTGATCAAGCACCCCAAAAGCTTGAATCTGCGCGACGTCACGCTGACGATGGAGCGCGCTGGCGCCGATGCCACGCCCATCGTGCTGCTGATCAATTTTTTGATGGGCTTCGTGATGGCCTACCAGAGCGCCGCCCAGCTCAAGCAATTCGGCGCGAATATCTACGTGGCCGACCTGGTCGGCGTCTCGATGACGCGTGAGCTGGGGCCGCTGATGATGGCCATCATCATCTGCGGGCGCTCGGGCGCAGCTTTTGCCGCGGAGCTCGGTACCATGAAGGTGTCGGAGGAGGTCGACGCCTTGCGCACGCTTGGCTTCTTGCCACTGCCCTTTCTGGTCCTGCCGCGCATGTTGGGCCTGATCCTGGTCGCACCCGTGCTGGTTTTGCTGGCGGACGCCGTCGGCATCTTGGGCGGGGCGCTGGTGGCCACGCTCACCCTCGACATCACCCCGACCAGCTTCTTCATTCAGCTGCAGAGCGCCGTAAAGACCAGCGACGTGGTCTCCGGGGTGATCAAGGGCATGGTGTTCTGCGGCACCATCGCGCTGATTTCGTGTCAGCAAGGCCTCGCCACCTCGGGCGGTGCCGAGGGGGTGGGCCGGCGCACCACCAGCGCTGTCGTTTCCATCCTGTTCGCGCTGATCGTCCTGGACGCCATTTTTACCGTGATCTTGGGAGCCTTCGGCCTATGAAAAAGGCGCTGATTTCCGTTGAAGACCTGAGCATGGGTTACGGCGAGACCGCGCTGCTCGAGCACGCCAGCTTCGAGGTGGCGCGAGGCGACGTGTTCGTCATTCTGGGCGGGAGCGGCTGCGGCAAGTCCACCTTGCTGCGCCACCTGATTGGCCTCGAAACGCCGATGGCCGGACGCATCCGGGTGGCAGGGGAAGCCCCGAGCCTCGAGGGCGCGGCGCCGCGCTACGGCGTGATGTTCCAGTCGGGGGCCTTGTTCAGCTCGATGAGCGTCGGAGAGAACGTGGCTTTTGCCTTGCAGGAGTGGACGCACCTGCCGCTGGAGGCCGTCGACGCCATCGTACGCGCCAAGCTCGCGCTGGTGGGGCTCGAGGGCGCAGAGGACAAATTACCGGCCGAGCTATCGGGAGGCATGCGCAAGCGCGCCGCCATCGCTCGCGCCATGGCTTTCGAGCCCACCCTGATCTTCCTGGACGAGCCATCTGCCGGGCTCGATCCGGTGAGCGCGGTCGAGCTCGACGAGCTGATCTTGGCGCTCAACCGCAATCTGGGGCTCACCGTAGTGATGGTCACTCACGAGCTCGAGAGCATCTTCAAGGTCGGTAAGACCTGCATCATGCTCGATCGCGAAACGCGCAGCATCATTGCCCGCGGTGAGCCCAAGCGGCTGCGCACCGAAAGCGCAGATCCAAAAGTTCGTCGCTTCTTCAACCGCGAAACGAGCGTCCCCCAGTGGCAGTAGGCACGAATCGTTGGAAATTAGGCCTGTTCGTGCTCGCCGGCATCGGCGTGGCAATCGCGGCGCTGTTGCTGCTCGGCGCGCGCGCCTGGAGCAAGAAAACGGTCGAGTTCGTGAGCTTCTTCGACGAGTCGGTGCAGGGGTTGGAGCTGGGCTCACCGGTCAAATTTCGTGGCGTCACGGTAGGGCGAGTAGCGGTCATCGATATCGCCGAGAACCTGCGGCACGTGCAGGTGACGAGCGAGCTCAGCGTCGACCAAGTCCACAAGCTCAAGCTGGCGGCGCCGACCAAAGGCCTGCGGGTGCACCCGGACATGCGCGTGCAGCTGGCCTCGACAGGCATCACCGGCGTGAAGTTCATCCTGATCGACTTCTTCGATTCAGCCAGCAATCCCGTGGTCCCGCTGCCCTTCAAGCCCCCGCCCAACTACATTCCCACGGCCTCCTCGACCATGAAAAATCTCGAGGATTCGGTGGTCAGGACGGCCAATCGCTTCCCCGAGATCGCCGACGAGGCTGCCAAAGCAGTCGCGCAGATTCGCATGATCGCGCAGCAGATCGAAGAGGGCCGTCTGCCCGCGCGCGGCGCCGAAACGCTGACGCACGCCAACGTGGCGCTGGCCGAGCTGAATCTCCAGCTCAAGGCCATCAATGCGGGCCAGCTCTCGAGCGAAGCCGAAAAGAACTTGAAGGAGTTCAATGGCATTCTCGTCCGGACCAACACGCTGCTGGCTCGCCTGGACAGCGAGCAAGGCCTGTTGCGCAATGCGGAGCGCAGCGCGGACGCCATCGGCGAGCTGGCTCGCGGAGCACGCAGCATTGGTCCGGAGCTGGAGCTGACCCTGCGTGAAATTCGCGGCGCCGCGCGGTCGCTCAAACGCTTCACCGATGCTCTCGAGCGGGATCCCGATATGCTACTCAAGGGTCGAGCCGAGCCGGAAGGTGCGCGTAAATGAGAGCGTTGCTTCGGGGCTGCCTGTGTCTACTGCTGCTCGCCCTGCAGCCCAGCTGCGCGCTCACCTCCAAGGCCGACGCCAAGTCGGCCCGCTACTTCAACCCGGAGCGAACGCCCAACGGGCCCTCGCAGGCCGCAGCGCAGCCGTTCGAGCTGCGGCTCGGTCAGGTCTCCTCGGCGTCGCACCTAGACGAGCGTATTTCGTTCCGCGTCAGCTCGTCCGAAGTCGGCTTTTACGATGACTTGCGCTGGACCGAGATTCCGGAAGCCTACTTGAGACGCGCCTTGGAGCGCGAGCTGTTCGAAGAGCGCAAGCTGTCGCGTATCGTGAGCGGGGTCGCGCCCATTCTCGACGTCGAGCTCACCTCGTTCGAGGAGTTGCGCGAAAAGCCGCCCAAAGCGCGCGTCACGCTGACGTTCAGCTTGCGCGACGAGCGGCGTTCGCTGCTCGAACGCAGCTTGGAGCTGGAGCAACCGCTCGTTGAACGGGCTGGCTCCGACCCGGCGCAGCGTTTGGCGCAGGCGCTGGCCGCGACGCTAGCGCAAGCCGTGCAGATGGTCGGCGCCGAGGTGACTGCGCGCCTGGGCGAAGCCGCCAAGGCCGAGCCCCCGCCAACCGCGGCGCCTTAGGCTGCTCTGGGTGTGACTGAAGCTTGCTCAGCCTGCGGTTACGAACGAGCGCCGTTCTTGGGTTGCACGTAGCCCTGCGCGTCGATTTGTACGGCCTGGTCTTTCAGCAGGCGGCCGATAGCGCGCTTGAAGGCCTTCTTGCTCAAGCCGAACAGCTCCCGGATCTGCTCGGGGCTGGAGCGGTCGCCCACGAGCGGCGCGCCAGGACGCTTCAGGACCGCGAGCACCTGATCGGCGTCGTCGGCCAGCTGCTCGTGGGCGTGCGCGCGCAGCGACAGCTCCAGCTTGCCGTCGGGCAGGATGTTCGTGATCCGAAAGCGTGCGGCCTCACCTCGGCCCAGCTGGTGCGGCTCCTCGGCGGGCAGCAGGCCCACGAAACGCCGTTCGACGATCACGAATAGCCCAATTTCTGGGTCGCGCCGCCAGGCTTCGCCCTCGACCCACTCGTCGTGCTCGAAACCTTGGCTGCGCGTGGAGAGCAGCTCTGCCACGCGCATCGTACCCGCCAAGCGCCCAGTGTCGTCGACGTACAGGCCGATCGGCTGCCTTGCGCCCACTTCGAGCTCGACCGTTTGTTGGGAGAGCGGCACCAACAGCTCCTTCGGCAACCCCCAGTCCACGAATGCCCCGAACGACGTGCGTGCCGAAACGCGCAGAAAGGTGACCTCACCCAACGAAAGCTTGGGTACCGAGGTGGTCACCAGTGGCCGTCCCTCCGAATCCAGGTACACGAAGCCCGAGATGCGATCACCTTCGCTCGCGCCCTCCTCGAGCTCGCGGCCGAGGAGCAGCAGCGTCGGCGCGTCTGGTTCACTGTCTACCTCTGCCAAGAACGCGCCAGCGTTGCCGAAGCGTCGCACCTCGAAGTCCACGAAGCGCCCGAGCAGATGGCTGAAAGGATGGTTGGTGATGGGCAAGGCCGGCGTCAGTACAGAAAAATCAAAGCACGGAGACCGGTACATGACAATGGCCCCGACGCGACGACAAAACGCGCTGCGGGCCTGTACACTGGCCCGAATCGCATGACCGAAGCGAACGCTCAGCGCCCTGACCTGTTTCGGCACGACGTGGCGCACGACGTGCGGCGCGAGCTGTTTGGGGGCAAGGGCGTGGTGCGGGTGTGGTCACTCAGCGACGCACCGGAGCTGCCGTTCAGGGCGGTGCTCGCCTGCGAGCTCGAACCGGGCGCGAGCGTGGGGACGCACGTGCAGGAGCATTTTCCGGAAATCGTGATCGGCGTCGCTGGCAATGGCAGCGTGAGCGTGAATGGTTCGACGTCGGCGTTTGGTCCGGGGCGCGTCGTCGACCTCGCGCGCGGTCACACGCTAGCCATCGCCAACGACTCGCACGACGCGCCGTTGCGCTACCTGATCATCAAGGCGCAGCTCAGCGGAGCCGGCTAGGTCCAGCTCCGGAACTTCCAATAAGCGTTCTTGGTGCTGGCGGCAGGGAATGGCTTGCCGGCGAGCATGGCGATGCTCTTCTCGTCGTCGCTGAGTAGCGGAGACGACGAGGCGTCGGTGTAGCCGTCGAACTCGTACTCGCCCGTGGTCGAGCAAACTTGGCCGGTCATGAACCGGTGGCCAATGCGAATCACTACGCCGAACGTAGCACGATTCTCCACGCCGGACGGTTATGCCGAGCTTAGCGCAGGTATTGAACGGCGATCGGCTCCACGCTGATCTCGAAGCTGCGGCTGCGCGGCGCGTGGCGCACCAGCGTGCCGTCGCGGTGGAGCAGCCCTTCGCTGGCTTGGACGCGTATCTTGGCGCCGTGCGTGCTGCGCAAGCTCCCTGGCGCGAGCTCTCCCGAGGCGGCAAGCTGCGTGAGGGCGGGGCGTTCGGCGTCACCCGCCACTACGAGCTCGAGTAGCCCATCGTCCGATTGGCTCTGGGGCGAGATCTCCAGGCGTGGGCCGATGAGCGGTACGTTGACGACTTCGACCAGTGCGTACTCACCGGAGTAATCGCGTCCATCCACTTCGATGTCGTAGTGGCGCGTCGGTGCCTGTCCGACCCAGGTTTGAAACAAGGCGCGATCCCGTTCGAGCTGCTTGCGTGGCGAGCCGTCGAAGGTCTCGGCCTTCGCTGCGGCTATGACGAGGGGGAACAGGCCCCAACCGATCGCTTCGGCGAAACGGCTGCGCACCGCGCCGTCGTCCAGAAAGCCGAGGTCAAAAGCCACGAGACTGCCGTTCTGCCAACGCTTGACGAGCCGCTTGGGTCGCTCGGCTAGGCCGAGCGAGAGCGCGGTGTTGTTCGCGGTTCCCAGGGGCAAGATCGTGAGAGGGATGTGCCAACCGGCCAGCTCACAAGCGGCGCGCCCGACCGTGCCGTCGCCACCGGCGACGACCACCAAATCGCAGGCAGCTCGTTGCAGCGCCGCGGTGAGATCCCTGACCCGGCTGACCACGTGGGTGACTTCGTGGCCGGCCCGCCGGATCAGCTTCGAAAGCTCTGCGTCGCTATGATCCTCGCTGCCCGCCGAAGTATTGTGAAGCAAGGCAATGCGCATTCTGTTCGGCTCAGCCCTTGCAGGAACCGGACCCGACATGCGCATCCTGATCGTAAACGACGACGGTATCTATAGTCCCGGCATCCTGGCTTTGGCACAGGTTGCGAGGGAGTTCGGCGAGGTGGTGCTCGTGGCTCCCGACGGGGAGCGATCATCGACTGGTCATGCCGTGACACACAGTCGCCCTTTGTCGTATCGGAAAACGCCCATTGCAGGCTTCGACGCTTTCCGCGTGGACGGAACGCCCGCCGATTGCGTTGCGGTGGGCACGTCCATCACCAACGGCATCGACGTGGTGCTCTCGGGCATTAATATTGGGCCGAACCTGGGCAACTCCATGTGGCACAGCGGGACCTTGGCAGGAGCGAAGCAGGCGGCACTCATGGGCAACAGGGGGATTGCGCTCAGCGCGCCCTCTGCCAGCAGCGAAGCCGAGTTCGAACGCCTCAAGCCGCACGTCAGAAAGGTGCTCGAGCTACTGCTGCCCGATACCGGTCTGCCGCTCGTCAACGTCAACCTTCCCAGCGACCCACAGGGCCTGGTTTGGACCCGCCAATCGGTTCGCCACTATGACGGGAGGATTGTGCCGGTCAAGGACCCCTTGGGGCGCCAATTGTACTGGTTCACCGTCGTGCCGCTGGAGGCTGCCGAAGAGGGCACCGACCGCTGGGCCTTCGAACGCGGTCTGACGTCGGTCACGCCGCTGCGCTTGGACCTGACCGACCTGAGCGCGCTCGCTCGTATCGGACAAGTCACGACCTGACTGGTTTCGGCCGCTCGCCGCCTCGGCTGGCCCTTGTGAGTCGCGAGGTGTCTCAGCCAATCCCTTTTGCCACACGCCCTTTCCGCGCCGAGCCTGGAATTTGGTCGCGCAGCGGTGGAAAGCGGCGGCATGGCGCTTGCTCCACGCGCGTCATCGTCGATGAAGACACTACCGGGGTCTCCTCACCCGCTTGGGGCAGCTTGGGACGGGCAGGGCGTCAATTTTGCGCTGTTTTCGGCCAATGCGGAGGGCGTGGAGCTCTGCCTGTTCAGCCCTGAGGGTGAAGAGACGCGCATCGCCGTTAGCCAGCGAACCGCGTTCGTCTGGCACGTGTACGTGCCAGGTCTGGCGGTCGGTCAGCGCTACGGCTTCCGCGTTCACGGTCCGTACGACCCTGCGCGGGGTCATCGCTTCAATCCCAACGTGGTGCTGCTGGACCCTTACGCGCGCGCCCTCGACGGCGTCGAAGACTGGGGGCGTGGCTGCTTTGCCTACGAGCTCGGTCAGCCTGATGCCGATCTGAAGCCTAGCGAGCGGCCGGCGTTGGGTGCTCCGCGTGGCGTGGTGATCGATCCCAGCTTCGACTGGGAAGGCGACCGCGCGCCGCAGGTTCCGATGCGCCGCGCGATCATCTACGAAGCGCACGTCAAAGGCCTGACCAAGCTGAATTCGGATATCCCGGAGAACCTGCGCGGCACCTATTCCGGTGTCGCCCACCCGGCGATGATCGCGTACCTGAAAGAGCTGGGCGTCACCACCATCGAGCTGATGCCGATTCACGCGTTCGTCGACGATCAGCACTTGCTGGACAAGGGGCTGCGCAACTACTGGGGGTACAACTCGATCGGCTTCTTCGCGCCGGACGTGCGCTACCGCTCACAGAACGAGCCTGCCAGCGAGGTGCGCGAGGTAAAACAGATGGTAAAGGCGCTGCACCGCGCAGGCATCGAGGTGATTCTCGATGTGGTCTACAACCATACCGCCGAAGGTAACCATTTAGGCCCAACCTTCAGTTTCAAGGGCATAGACAACGCGACCTACTACCGAACCGTCGCCGAAGATCGACGCTTCTATTTCGACTATACCGGCACGGGCAACACGCTCAACGTTCGCAGCCCGCAGGTGCTGGCGCTGATCATGGATTCGCTGCGCTACTGGGCGTCGGAAATGCACGTCGACGGCTTTCGCTTCGACCTGGCATCGACGCTCGCGCGACAACTGCATGAAGTCGATCAGCTCTCCTCGTTCTTCACCTTGATTCACCAATCGGCCACGCTGCGCCAGCTCAAGCTGATCGCAGAGCCCTGGGACGTGGGTGAGGGCGGCTACCAGGTCGGGAGGTTCCCAGTGCGCTGGGCGGAGTGGAACGGACGCTATCGCGACAACGTGCGCGCGTTCTGGCGTGGCGACGCGGGCCAAATGGGCGAGCTCGGCTATCGGCTAACGGGTAGCAGCGACCTGTACGAGTCCGGCGGCCGCGGACCATCCGCCAGCGTCAACTTCGTTACCGCCCACGACGGCTTCACGTTGCGTGACTTGGTATCCTACGAACACAAGCACAACCAAGACAACGGCGAAGACAATCGGGACGGTGACGACAACAGTCATTCGTTCAATCACGGCGTGGAGGGCGACAGTGATGACCCGCAGGTCTTGCGCGCGCGCGCCAAGCAGCAGCGTAACTTGCTGGCCACGTTGCTGCTCTCGCAAGGTACCCCCATGCTGGTCGCCGGTGACGAGGCCGGGCGCACGCAGCGTGGCAACAACAACGCCTACTGTCAGGACAACGAGCTGAGTTGGCTGCGCTGGGAGCGTACCGCCGACGAGCAAGCGCTGTTCGAGCTGACCAAGCGATTGATTCGCATACGGCGCGAGCACCCAGCGCTGCGTCGCTCCAAGTTCTTCCAAGGGCTCGACGTCACCGGTACCAAGTTGCACGACCTGTTGTGGTTCGGCGTGGACGGCCAGCCCATGGCGCAGCAAGACTGGCAGAACCCCGAGACGCGGGCGGTGCAGATGTTCCTGGCTGGTCGCGGTATCGACGACGTGGACGACGACGGTCGGCCGCTGGTCGACGACAACTTGCTGTTGTGTTTGAACTCCAGCGACACCGAGCTTCGCGTGGTACTGCCTCATTTGGACTCGGTGCGTGAGCCGTGGACCGTGCTGCTCGATACCAGCGACGACACCAATCGCGCTCGCTTGCCGCCTGGCGCTCCCAGCCTGCTGGTGCCCGCTCGCAGCACGCTGCTTCTGCGCGCGGCTTCTCGCGTGATCCGCCGTGTTGGTGCACTGCATCGCTTGGGAGCGACCTATCGGGTGCAGCTGAACCGCGACTTCGATTTTGCGCGAGCTCGCGAGATCGTGGATTACTTGGCCGAGCTCGGCATCAGCGATCTGTATTGCTCGCCGATCATGACCGCGGCTCAGGGCAGCTCTCACGGCTATGACGTGGTCGACCATGCTCGGCTCAATCCCGAGCTCGGCGCAGAGGTCGAATTCGGCGCCTTGTCGGCAGCGCTGCGGCAGAGCGGCATGGGGCTCTTGCTGGACTGGGTTCCGAATCATATGGGCGTCGCCAGCGGGCAAAATCGCTGGTGGGACGACGTGCTCGAAAATGGGCCGAGCTCACTGTACGCGGACTTCTTCGACATCGACTGGCGCCCGCTGAGGCAGGATTTGTACGATCGAGTGCTGCTGCCGCTGCTCGGCGCTCAGTATGGGGAAGTGCTCGAGCGCGGCGAGTTGCAGATCACTTGGGAGGACGCAGGCTTCAAGCTGGCATACTTCGACAAGCGCCTGCCGCTCGGTCCGAAGTCGCTGCTGCCGTTCTTCGAGCTGGCGCTCAGCAGACTACCCCTGTCGAACGACGACGACGCCCGCCAGGAGCTGGAGAGCATCGTGTCTGCCGTGCGTCATTTGCCCGACCGACATGAGACAGCGCTCGAGCTGAAGAAGGAGCGGGCGCGAGAGAAGGAAGTGATCAGGAAGCGGCTGGCGCGGCTGCGCCTGGAGTCCGAGCCGGTATCGGCAGCTCTGCAGCAGGCCCTGGAGCAAGTCAACGGGACCGCGGGAGCCGCTCGCAGCTTCGACGCGCTCGACCGCATTCTGGACCAACAAAGCTATCGGCTGTGCTCGTGGAAGGTGGCGACGGAGGAGATCAACTATCGACGTTTCTTCGACATCAACGAGCTGGCGGCGCTGCGCATGGAGGAAAGCGCCGTGTTCGACGAGACGCACGCCCAGCTATTCAAGCTGATTGACGCCGGCGACGTGAAAGCCTTGCGGCTCGACCACACCGACGGCCTGTACGACCCTTATGGCTATTTCGAGCAGCTGCAGTCACGCTTTCATCGCCCTACCGGCGACCAGCCGCTCAGCCCCGACGATGTGGCCCGTCCGCTGCCCATTCTGGTGGAAAAAATTCTGCAGCGTGACGAGGCGTTACCGCAGGAATGGCCGGTCGACGGCACGACCGGCTACGAGTTCGGCGTGGCGGTGCGCGGCTTGTGGGTGGACCCGGACGCCGAATCCGCGCTGACGCGCAGCTACGTGGACGCCACCGGTGACGCGCGCTCTTTTGCGGAGCACGAGTACGAATGCAAGCAGTACGTCGTGCGGTTCGTGCTGATTAGCGAGCTCAACGTGCTTGCTCAGGCTGCCCACCGCATCGCCATGGGCGATCGACACTCGCGTGACTTCACGCTGCTCGGACTGACGCGAGCCCTTACCGAAACGGTTTGCGCGTTTCCGGTGTATCGCACCTACCTGCGCCCGACGAGTAGCTCGACACAAAGCCAAATCTCGGAGCGGGTGATACGAGCTGCCGTGCGCCTGGCTCGCCTGCGCAACCCTGCGCAAAGTCCCAGCCTGTTCGCATTCCTGGAAGACTTATTGCTGATGCGTCTGGAAGGCACGGAGCAGCAGAAGGCCGCGCACGCTGCCTTGGCGCTGCGTTTTCAGCAGCTATCGGGGCCAATCATGGCCAAGGCCGTGGAGGACACGGCCTTCTATCGCTACACGCGGCTGATCTCGCAGAACGAGGTCGGCGGGGCCCCCGGCAAGCTGAGCACGCCGATTCGCGAGTTTCATCGCGACAACGTCGAGCGAGCCCGCTCTTGGCCGCTGTCGATGATTACCACCGCTACCCACGACACCAAGCGCGGTGACGATGCGGCAGCTCGAATTGCGGTGCTTAGCGAGATGCCGGAGGCCTGGCAACGCTCGCTGAAGCAGTGGACCGAGATGCTTGGCGGAGCGCGCGAGCTGCTCGACGAGCGGCCGGCGCCGGAGCCCTCGCTCGAGTATGCCTTCTATCAGACGCTGATCGGAGCTTGGCCGTTCGGAGCCGACTTGCGTCACGCCCGGGAGCTCAGGGACCGGGTCGGTGCTTACCTGCTCAAGGCGGCCCGCGAGGCGAAGCTCGAGACCTCCTGGCTGAACCAGAACGCCGACTACGAAGCCGCGGTCGGTAACTTCGTGCAAAAGGCCTTCGCCAACCAGGCCTTCGTCGAGGACATGGCTCGCTTTTGCGCCAGCGTCGACGCTCCAGGGGCCATGAACGCGCTCGCACAGACGCTGCTCCGGTTGTGCTCGCCGGGCGTTCCGGACACTTATCAGGGCGGCGAGCTGTGGAACCAGAGCCTGGTCGACCCCGACAACCGCCGGCCGGTAGACTACGCGCTGCGCCGCCGCTACCTAAGGCAGATTCGCGAGGAGCGGGCGCACAGAAGCACGCTAGCTCGCGAGCTACTGGAGGCCTATGCCGACGGTCGCATCAAGCTCTACGTGACGCACGTGGCGCTGCAGCTGCGCCAGCAAAAGCCCGAGCTATTTGCCCAAGGCGACTATCAGGCTTTGGAAGCAGGCGAGCACGCGGTCGCGTTCACGCGCTGCTTCGAGCAGGATGCTCTGGTGTGCGTGGTGCCGCGTTTGACCCGCAGGCTCACGACGGTGCGCAGCAAGTTTCCCATCGGCAGCGCCTGGGGCAGTCAGCAGCTATTGGGTCTGACTCCGGGGCACTACCGCAATCTGCTCACGGGCGAGCTGCTGAGCCTCGCGGACAGCGCCCCGCTGGCGCAAATTCTGGCCGAGTTTCCGCTTTCGCTGCTGAGCAAGGTGGAGGCATGAGGCCTCCTGCTGCGCGTCCACGCCTGGGCGCTCACGCGCAGGCCGGCGGTGTACACTTTGCCGCGTTTGCTCGCGCTAGCTCGTGTGCGGTGGCGCTGGTCGACTCGAGCGGCGGCGAGCTCGGCAGCATCGAGCTGGAGGATCTGGGTGGGGGCTACTTCAGCGCGCAGGCGGCCGGCGTCGGGCACGGCGCGCTGTACTGGTTCGTGGTGGACGGCATCAAGCTGACTGACCCTTATGCACGCTTTCTGCCGCATGGAGTGCACGGGCCCGCGATGGTGGTGGTACCTAGCTACGCCTGCTCGCATTTGCCCCCGCAGCGGCCGCTGGCTGAGCAGGTGCTCTACGAGCTACATGTTGGTACCTTTACCGAGGCGGGCACGTTCGAAGCCGCGCGGCTTCGCCTACCGGCGTTGGTCGAGCTCGGAGTGACCACCATCGAGCTGATGCCAGTGGCTGCCTTTGCCGGTGAGCGAGGCTGGGGCTACGACGGCGTGGCGCTGTTTGCGCCGCATGCCGCTTACGGCACGCCCGACGAGCTGCGCGAGCTGGTGGACGCGGCTCATGGGCTCGGCCTGCAGGTCGTTCTGGACGTCGTGTACAATCATTTTGGCCCGGCGGGGAACTACCTCGAGGCCTATTCCCCGGCGTATTTCAACGCGGAGCGGCACACCGCGTGGGGCAAGGCGCCCAACTTCGCCGAGCCCGCTATGCGAGAGCTGGTACTGGACAACGCGCGCTACTGGCTACGTGAAGTCGGGTTCGACGGGCTGCGCCTGGACGCCACCCACGCGCTGCTCGATCCTTCGCCTCGGCATATCCTGAGCGAGCTCGCACAGGTAGCGCACGAGCTCAGGCCGGCGCAGCTGATGATTGCCGAGGACGAACGCAATCAGGCCGAGCTCGTTAGTCGTTGCGGTCTGGACGCGCTATGGGCCGATGACTTTCATCATCAACTACGCGTTAGCCTGACGGGAGAGCGCGCGGGCTATTATGCCGCCTACGAGCCTTCGGCGAGCGGCGTCGCTGACGCCATCAACCAGGGCTGGCTCTACGTCGGTCAGCGTTCGCCGGTGAGCAACCAGGCGCGCGGCAGCTCGGCCCACGAGCTGCCGGCGCATGCTTTCATTTACTGCATTCAGAACCACGACCAGGTTGGTAACCGTGCCCTGGGCGACCGCCTGTCGGCCAGCGTCTCGGCGGAGGCTTTTCGCGCGGCTTCCCTGCTGCTCTTGTTTCTGCCGATGACGCCGCTGCTGTTCATGGGTCAGGAGTGGGGGGCAACCACGCCTTTCCTGTATTTCAGCGATCACGACCCGCAGCTGGGCCAGCTGGTGAGTGAAGGCCGGCGCAGGGAGTTCGCCGGCTTCCCCGAATTCGCCGACGAGCTCGGCCGAGCGCGCATTCCGGATCCGCAATCTCCCTCTACATTTCGCGCCAGCAAGCTGCGCTGGGCGGAACGTGAGCTGCCCGAGCACGCCGCAACGCTCGAGCTGTATCGTGCGGCGCTGGCTCTGCGGCGCGGCGACGCAGTGCTTTCGCGCGCGGGCCGTAGTCAGCTAATTGCGCGTGCGCAAGGCGACACGCTGCTAGTCGAGCGCTGGGCAGGTAGCGAGCGACGCGTGCTGATCATGAATTTCGGTAGCGCCGAGGCTTCCCTGCAGCAACTGCTGGCTAGACTGCAGCTGCGGAGCGCGCAGCTCTTGCTGCAGAGCGCGGCGCTGCGGGCCGAGTGGTTGGCTCCCCAGCAAGTCGCCCTATTCAGTGGCGTGGGTGAGCCCGGGGAATGGAGCGAAGCAAGCACATGAACGAAGCCGAATGGTACAAGGACGCCACCATCTACGAGCTGCGTGTGCGTTCGTTCTACGACTCGAACGGAGACGGCATCGGGGACTTGCGTGGCTTGACGCAAAAGCTCGATTACTTGAAAGACCTGGGCGTGTCCGCACTATGGCTGCTGCCGTTGTATCCGTCGCCGCTGCGGGACGACGGCTACGATATCGCCGACTACTTTTCGGTCCACCCGGCGGTTGGCTCGCTCGACGACTTCAAACAGCTGCTTCACGAAGCTCATGCGCGCGGGCTCAAGGTCATCACGGAGCTGGTGCTCAATCATACTTCCGACCAGCATCCCTGGTTTCAGCGTGCGCGCCGAGCAGCAGCGGGTAGCCCGGAGCGTGACTTCTACGTTTGGAGCGACGACCCCAACAAGTGGGCGAGCGCCCGCATCATTTTTCAAGACTACGAAACCTCGAACTGGGCGTGGGATCCCGTAGCCAAGTCCTATTTTTGGCACCGGTTTTTCTCGCACCAGCCAGATCTCAATTTCGACAACCCCGCCGTCGAAAAGGCGATGCTCGAGGTGGTCGACTTTTGGCTGTCGCTGGGCGTCGACGGCATGCGCCTGGACGCCGTGCCCTACTTGTACGAGCGCGCGGGCACCACCTGCGAAAACCTGCCCGAGACACACGACTCCTTGAAACGCTTGCGTGCGCACGTCGACTCCAAATTCAGCGGTCGAATGCTGCTGGCAGAAGCGAATCAATGGCCGGAGGACGCCGTCGCCTACTT
>DATDEV010000304.1:0-2029 GCA_036522995.1 Polyangiaceae bacterium | reverse complement strand
AGGAGCGCGCGTGCTGTACGAGCGCTTCGCGCCGTTCGCCAATCGCTCGGTGGTCATCGGCTTCGGCGTCGGCTGCTGGGGATCGGTGGAGCGCTACCTGGGGTTGCTCTGCGTCACGCTCGGGCAGCACGCGGCCGCTGCTGAGCACTTCGAGCGCGCCATCACCGCCAATCGCCGCATCGGCGGCGCCCTGCCACTGGCTTACACCATGTTCGACTACGCGCTATTGTTGCAGAGTAGCGGCGGCGCCGAGCGCGCCGTCTGCCTGCTGCACGAAGCCCGGGCGATCGCGGAAGAGCGCGACTTGGTAGCCCTGCTAGCGCGCCTCTCGGCGCTGGGCGCCTGACAGGCTCATCAAGGAGCGGCGCCGCTGGCGGGCGGCTGCGGCTGCCGGGCGTTCAGCTGCGAGGCCAGGCGCAGGAAGAGCGCGGTCCAATTGACGTCGCCGTAGCCTTCGCCGAAGCGCACGAATACAGTTCGCTCGTGCGGCGCGACGAAGACGTACTGCCCGTTGTAGCCCTTGGCGAAGTAGCCGCGACCGTCCGGGGTGAGGAACCATTGGTACTCGCCGCGGCGCACCAAGCCGTCGGTCGTGCGCACCCAGCCGGCGATCGGGTCGCTGGTGAGCGAGCGCTCGACCCAGGCCTGGGACAAGATGCGTGAGCCATTCAGATTGCCGCCGTGCAGGAAGAGCAGCCCCAGCCGCGCGTGATCGCGCGCGGTCGCATTGAAGCCGCCAAAGAACTTCTCGATGCCGCTCTCGTCGCTGTCCAGCGACCAGCTGGCGTCGTGGGTCGCGCCGAGCGGTCCCCAGATCCGTTCCTGGAAGTAGGTTGCGACTTGCCGGCCGCCCAGGCGTCGATGCAGCGCGTCCCACAGCAACTGCACATTGATGCTGCCGTAGACGTAGCTGCCGCCCGGCGGCTGGGTGACCGGGAACGAGTACATGAAATTGCGCAGGTTCTGCGAGTAGTAGAGCTGTGCGCCGGCCATGCTCTCTTCGGAGAAATCGATGCCGGAGGTCATGCGCAGCAGCCGGTCGAGCGTCACCTGCTGGTAGCCGGGCTTGCTGGCGAGCTCGGGAATGTAGCTGACGATGGAGTCGTTGGGCGAGCCGAGCACGCCTTCATCGAGCGCGCGGCCGACCAGTACCGCGGCGTAGGTTTTGGTCATCGAAAAGCCGGGCAGCTGGGTCTCGCTATCGAACCCGTAGAAGTAGCGTTCGTAGACCACCTCGTCGTCGTGGAGGACCAAGAAGGCGCGCGTGTCAGCCATTTCCAGCAATCGATCGAACGAGCCGTAGTGGGCCTTTTCGCTCGGGCTCAGCTGAAAGCGCGCCTCGTGGGCGCGGCTGGGCAGCGGCCGCGGCTGAGCGGAGCGGCGCACCGTCCGGTTGGCGAACATGGTCGGCGCTTCCAGATCCGGAATGCCGTTGTAAACGATGCGCGTGTACAAGCAGCCGCTTGGCGTCAAGGCGAGCGCCGCCAGAACGGCGCCCCGCAGCAGCCTCGCGCCAAACGCTGTCGTGACCGGCACGCCGACTTCATACGCCGCCGCCCCGCCGTCAGGTAGCCCCCAACATGAGATGGTTTACGCGGTGCGTCGTGGGCCGGCTGTCCGTCAGCTACCGCATTGCTTCACCCGGCCGTGAGCCCACGGTGGAGAGCTGCTGCACCGAGGTCACGTCGCAAGCGACCCGCTTCCGCGCATTGCGGATGTAGATATGAACGCTCGCTCTCTTCAGGTTGCGCAGCAGACGCGGAACAACTGCCGAGCACGCTCACCATCGGATAGCCGATCCGAACGACGTGACACGCTTGCCATGATTCATGGCTTCGCACACCGCCGGCATTCGCCAACCCGGTTGTCGACCGCGTGCGAGAAATGCTCGCCAGCGGCGCGGTCGCGCCTTTTTGAGGGTGGCGTTGGATGGAACTGACGCTGTGCTTCCACTCATACTGTGTTCATGAGACGCCGTCGCGCTTGGTCGTGGATGCTCGGTCTGGCCATGCTGGCTGCAGCGCCAGGC
>DATDEV010000303.1:0-4498 GCA_036522995.1 Polyangiaceae bacterium | reverse complement strand
ATGAACCCCCCCGACCTTGCGATCGCGTGGAACTGAACCACGTGCGTCTGCCAATTCCGCCACGTCGGCGTGTGGGCTAGGGACGTGAATCCCTAGAGGCGAGCGGGGGTGTAGCTCAGCCCCACCTGGCCCCGCAAGGAGAAATCACGTTAGCGGGCGCGTTTGGCTTCGGGGAGGGGGGGAGGGAGCGAGCTTTGGCGCGGGAGAGGCGGGGGCGCGATGGACGCCTTGCGGCTGCCCGTGGGGGGCGGCAGCGGGGCCGGGGCCGGGCGGGCGGACGGATGCTGCTGCTCGTAGCGGTGTCGCTCCTCGAACAGCACCACCTTGATCAGGCTGTCGACGTCGGCGTCCTTGATCACTGGGTCGTTGATGTCGATGGTCGAGTCCAAGAGCTCGATCAGGGCCAGCAGCGCCGTGGTCAGCTGCTGCTGGTTGGGGAATGAATCGCGAATGCACATCTCGCGCGCCTCGTCGGTCGAGGAGCTGAGCAGCTCGGCGTACATCGACTCGATCGACAGCAGCACGGGCGTCGTCAGTGACTCATGGCGCGGGGGCAAGCGGCTGATGATCGTGAGTTTGTCGATCACCTTCTTGCGCGCCTCTTCCTCGGCTGGTGGCCGGGTGCTCTGGATCAGCAGATCCACGTCGTCGTCGGAGTCCTTCTGATCCTCGACGGGCTCCTCCTTCTTTGCGGAGGGAGGAGGCGGCGCTGCTGCTGCAGAGACAGCCGGCGCCTGGTGGGGCTTGGGCGGCGGCGCCGACTTGCGGTCCTCGACCTTCGGCGACGCTGCCTTGTCGGCAGCGCTGGCGTCCCAGCTGTCGCCGGGGATGAAGCCGGCGGGCTTGGCGACCTTGTCGACCAGCACGTTGTTGTAGACGTGCTCGAGCGGAATGTAGCCGACCAGCGTCTTGAGCCCCACGCTTTCGAGCAGCTCGGCCTCACTGAGCGGCTTCTTTTCGCGTCCCAGCTTCAGCGCGTGGCGCACGAGCTTTTGCAGCTCCTTGAGCGGCAAGCGCGTGGAGATGGAGTCGAAGGTCATGCCGTCCGTCAGTACCTGCAGGGTCAGCAAGTTCTCGCGCAGCGCGTTCTCGATCAAGAACACCACGCGGGAGAGGGCGCGATCGACGTCAGCCTCGGCGTTCAGCGGCGACCAAAACTCGTCCTCGGTGGTGAAGGCCCAGAGCTTCTTGTGATCGAAGTAGCGGACGCGATCGTCGGGAGGCAGCAGCGTGAGCAGCTGCGCGGAGTTGGTCACGCCCTCGTCGAGCGCCAGCTTCAAATCTTCGGCAGCAGAGGAGGTCGACTTCTTGCGCGCGATCTTCTCGTGCACGCCAGCGCCCTCGATCAGGATCTTGGCGCGCAGGTCGGGTGCGCCCTCGAGCCCCTGCATCAGATCCGCTGGTTTGAAATGTCGCAGGAAGTCGTCAGGTGTGCGGAAGCCTCGCTCCAGCACGTGCGCGACCGTCTGCGCTAAAAACCTCTCCGTTGCAGACTTGAGAGAAGATTTGAACTCCGTTCCCGCTCCACCGTCACTCTTTGCCATGGGTCGCGCATGGTACGCTGCTTTAAGACCTGAAATCAGCGGAGAAACGCGCTGGTCGGCGGCTTTCGTGCCAGCGCCGTCGGCAGACACCCTAAGCAAAAATTTGCCGCGTTAGCGGCGCTTGGCGCTACTAGTCAGCTGTTTGGCGCCCGCTTTGCCAGCCGGCGCCTTGCGGGATTTGAGGCGATTTCCGCGGCTGGGACGGGCTCCCAACACCTGAGCCGACGCCTCGGCGGCCGCGTCGTCGAGCCGCGCCACCACCAAGCCCGCGTCGCTTTCGCTCAGCGCGACGCCCACGAACACCCGCCCGCCCAGCCGTTTGCCCAGCTGCAGCAGCATGGCCGGCGGAAGCAGCGCTGCGACGTTGATCAGTACCGACCCGTCGGAAGCCGCCGCGATCGGCGCCGAATGAACCCTCCTGGAAACCATATGGGCGAGCGGGGATGCGAGGCTCGTGCCACCTTTCTGCCGTGCGTATTTCTCGATAAATTCGCGGTAGGGACGGGCCTGGGCGCCTCAGACTGGGACGGTTCGGACCGCCGAGCCCCAAACCGAGATTCTAACCGACTAGGCGGCCCTTTCGAGCCCAGACTTGGTACCCTGAAAGGGGTGAGCAGCAGCACCGATCGACTGCCCAAGGTGTCCGGCGTGGCCGCCGTGTCGCTGGCTGCCATGCAGGTCGACGTCACCACGCACCTGGGCGCCGTGGGGCCGGCGACCTCGACCGGCATGCCGCGGCTCGACCAACTGCTCGGCGGCGGCCTGCGCTCGGGAACGCTACTGGCTCTGTCGGGTTCCGCCGGCAGCGGTCGCACCTCGGTGGCGCTCGCGCTCGCCTACCTGGCGGCCCGCGCGCGCGCCGGGGTCGTGGTCGCCGGGGCCGCTGTCGATCCGACCGAGATCGTGGCTCGCCTGGCGGCCCGCGCGCTGCACCGCGAGTACCCGGACGCGCGCACTTCGTACGGTGAGATTTGGAGTGGGCTGGCCTGGAAGGACGACGCCAGTAGGCGGCCGATCGCCGACGCCATCGATACGGTGATGAAGAAGGTCGGCTCGCAGCTGCACTTGTTTCGCGGCACCGGCTTGGAGACGACGCAGGCACTGGCCGATTGCGTGGCGCAACAATGGGCGCGCAGCGAGCGCGTCGTGCTCGTGGTCGACGACGTCGAAGGTTTCCTGGCGATGGGCGACGGCGGTGCCACGCGCACCGCGCTGGTCAACGCCAGCTTCGAAGCGCGTCTCACGCAGGTGGGCTACGAGCTGCGCCGCATCGCCGAGCAGGGCGCGTGCGTGATCGCGACAGTGCTGACCGAGCACCTGTCGCCGCTGTCGCCGGCCGCGACCGCGATCCTCCAGCTGCAGCCGAGCGAGGCGCCGCTAGCGGAGCGAACCGAGCGCTTGGACGCGCTCGGAGCGCGCGTGTTGACGCTCGCGGTTACGAAAAATCGCCTGGGCAGCACGGGCGAGGTGCCGCTGCATTTCGTGCCCGGCGCGGGCACGGTGGAAGAAATTCGCCGCTGAGCCCGCCGAGGTAGCGTTTGCCTGGCAGCCACGCCCTGCGCATCATCGTCCACGCCGACATGGACGCCTTCTACGCGTCCATCGAGCAGCGCGATCACCCCGAGCTGCGTGGCCTACCCGTGATCGTCGGCGGCAGCCAGGCGCGCGGTGTGGTGGCGGCGGCCTCGTACGAAGCGCGCAAGCTGGGCGTGCGTTCGGCGATGCCGGGCTTCGAGGCCAAGCGCTTGTGCCCCGACGGTGTGTTCCTCGCGCCGGACATGCCGCGCTACGCCTCGGTCTCGGCCGACGTGCAGCGGGTGTTCGAACAGTTCACGCCGGAGATCGAGCCGCTCGCGCTGGACGAGGCGTTCCTCGACGTCAGCGGCTCGCTCGGTCTGTTCGGCGACGCCGAACGGCTCGGGCGCGAGCTCAAGGCGCGCGTGCGTGAGGCGACTGGGCTCACCGTCTCGGTGGGCATCGCCTCCAACAAGCTCATGGCCAAGATCGCCTGTCGTTTGGGCAAGCCCGATGGCCTGCACGTGGTGCCGCCCGGTGCCGAGCGAGCCACCCTGGAGCCGCTGCCGATCCGCTACTTGTGGGGCATCGGCCCGGTGCTGGGCGACAAGCTGACCGCGCTCGGAATCCGCACCATCGGTGAGCTTGCGCGCGCTCCGAGCGAGCTGGTCGCGCGCGCAGCGGGCGAGCGCGCGGCGTACTTCATGGCGCTCGCGCGCGGCGTGGATGCGCGTCCGGTCGTTGCCGAGCGGGCTCCGAAGTCGATCGGCGAAGAGAGCACCTTCGACGGCGACGTCCTCGAGCGCGACGTCATCACGCAGGCCATCATCGCCCACTCCGAGGAAGTCGCGCGGCGACTGCGCGGCGCCGGCTACGCGTGCAGCTGCGTAACCCTCAAGATGAAGCTCGCCAAGGCTCGCCAGCCGCGTCCAGGCTCGGGGCGCATCGGGGGTGATCGCGAGCCGGACTACCCGCTGCTCACGCGCCAGCGCACGCTGGGCAGTCCGACCACCGATGGCCCGACGATCGCCAGGACCGCCATCGAGCTCTGGGACCAGACGGCGCTCGGCCAAGCCGTTCGCCTGATCGGGGTCAGCGCCAGCGCGCTCAGCTCGCGTGCCGAGGAGCAGCTCGAGCTGTTCGCCCCGCGCCGCCGCGAGCTGGGCCCCACCCTGGATGCCATCCGCAAGCGCTTTGGGGCCGACGTTATCGGCCGCGCGGTCGCAGCGCCTGACAAGGTGTCACCGTCGCTCCGCCGCAAACCCGGCGATTAACAGCAGGTTCAACCAGGGGACGCAGCACCATGACACGGATGCCATAGCCTGTGGATAACTGGCGACTTGCTCATAACTTATTGAAACTATTGTGATTAGAACTGGCCGGCGGTCGGAGGGGGGCTCGGGGCTCGGCATTCGCTCGATAGGGAATTGCGCTTTCTA
>DATDEV010000302.1:0-2135 GCA_036522995.1 Polyangiaceae bacterium | reverse complement strand
GGCAGGAACGTCCCTGCCCCGACGTGGAGCGTCACCTTCTGGACCGTGATCCCGCGCACCGTCAGAGCTGACAGCAGGGCTGGGGTGAAGTGCAGTCCCGCGGTGGGCGCCGCCACCGAGCCAGTGCGGGCGGCGTACACCGTCTGGTAGCGCGCGACGTCATCGGCGTCGTCTTCACGCCCGAGGTACGGCGGGATCGGCACCCTGCCCTCTTCTGCCAGCACCTGTTCGACGCTGGACGGCGCGCCGATCTCGAGCAGCAGCGTGCCGTCGGTGCCGCGCTCGAGCACCTGGCAGGCGAGCCGTCCCGCCTCGATGCCGATGCCCGGTCGCAGCGGCTTGCTCGAGCGCCCGAGCGCTTCCCACACCTCGAGCCGCGCCTCGACTCGCGCCGGGTGCTCGAGCTCGGGTCGCCGCGCGAGCAGCAGCAGCTCCACGCGACCGCCCGTCTCACGGCGCACGCCGTGCACGCGCGCCCGCCGCACCCGTGTGTCGTTCAGCACGAGCAGCGCGCCCGCCGGCAGCAGCTCGGGAAAGTCAGCGATCCGGCGGTGGCTGATCTGTCCGCGATCCAGCACCAGCAGGCGGCTGGCGTCGCGCTCGGCCAAGGGGCGCTTGGCGATCAGCTCTTGTGGGAGCTCGTAGTCCAGCAGCTCGGTCCGCACGCCGCCGAAACCTATCGATTCTCGTAGCTGATCCCGAGCCGAGTCATCTTGCGCCACAGCGTGGTCGGGCTGATGTCGAGCGCTTCCGCGGCGCGCTCACGACTGCCGTCGGACGCGCGCAAAGCCATCTGCAATGCTTCGCGCTCGGCGTCGTCGACGATGTCCGCCAGCGTGCGACCGGAGGCGCGCGACTTCTTGGGCATCTGCGGCAAGATATCGTCGGCCGTCACCAGGCCGCCCGAGCACAGCGCCACGGACTGCTCGACCATGTTCTCCACCTCGCGCACGTTGCCCGGGTAGTCGTACATGATGAGCTTTTCCATCACGCCCTCGGCCAGCCGCGCGTGCGCGTTCATCTTGCGGTTGTATTTGTCGAGGAAGAACTCGATCAAGAGCGGGATGTCTTCACGCCGCTCGCGCAGCGGCGGCAGGTGGAAGCGCGCCACGTTGAGGCGGTAGTACAGGTCTTGACGAAAACGCCGCTCCTCGACGGCTTGCGCCAGGTCGACGTTGGTCGCGGCGACGACCCGAATGTCCACCTTGACCGGCTTGTTCTCGCCGACGCGCCGAATCTCGCCTTCCTGAATACCGCGCAGCAATTTGGCCTGAAAAGACGGCGTTGTCTCCGCAATCTCGTCGAAGAAAAACGTGCCACCGTCGGCCTCTTCGAACAGCCCCTTGCGCGCCGAGATCGCGCCGGTGAAGGCCCCCCGGGCGTGCCCGAACAGCTCGCTCTCGAGCAGGGTCTCGCTGATGGCTGCGCAGTTGACGGTCACGAACGGTCGGTGGGCGCGCTTGCTATTGGCGTGCACGGCCCGCGCGATCAGCTCCTTGCCGGTGCCTGATTCGCCGGTGATCAGCACGATGGCATCGGTAGGCGAGATCTTGACCACGCGCGTGAGCACGTCGCGGATCGACTGCGAGCGACCCACGATCTTCTCCAGGTGGTAGCGCTCCTTGAACTCACGCGCGAAGGCCTGCACCTGCCCTTGCAGCTTGCGGCTCTCGAGCGCCTTGCCCACCTTGACGATCAGCTCCTGCTCGGTGAAGGGCTTCTGGATGTAGTCGAACGCGCCGACGCGCATGGCCTCGACCGCGCTCTCGATCGTGCCGTAGGCGGTCATCACGATCACCTCGGTCATGGGCTGCGCTTCCTTGGTGGCGCGCAGCACCTCGATACCGTCGTACTCGCCCATGCGCAGATCGGTCAGCACCACGTCGAAGGCACCCGTGGCGCCGAGCTCGCGACCCTGAGCGCCGTCGGCGGCCTCGTCGACCTCGTAGCCTTGACCGCGCAGCATCATCGCCAGCGTGGTGCGCATATTGCGCTGGTCGTCGACAACGAGAATCTTTCCCATGAGGAGCTCAGCTCTGACGTCCGGATCTAGCACTACTTGCGCCAACGCGTCCGCACACCGTGACGTCCTCGCAAGGCGCTGTGCGTTTCCCTGATTTCACAGGGAGATCGGG
>DATDEV010000301.1:0-7860 GCA_036522995.1 Polyangiaceae bacterium | reverse complement strand
AGCGTCGAGGTGCTCGGGTGCGCGACTGTGGGACGCATCCGGAGTCAGGTCGACGGCGAGGTAGTCGCCGCCGCTAGCCCTGTTCGGTTGCTTCACTCGTCGTCTTCGGGGCCCCACTGCCTGCCGCCGCCGCCGCGTTCGCGGCGACCGCCTGCGGCACCACCAGCACCACCACCACCCTCGCCCCCTTTGCGGCCCTTCTTCTTCTTCTTGTCAGCCCAGTCACCACCGCCACCTCCGGGAGGCGCGGGCGGACCGAAGTTGCGCGCACGACGCGGGTCGACCGATCGCGAGGGGTCGACGGGGGCCCCGCCCTCGGCGGGAAAGCGAGGCTCGCTGGGACCGGCGAAGCCGCCGCCGTCGCTACGCGGTGGACGCGACGCACCAGCACCAACGCCAGCGGGGCGCTCACCACGAGGGTGCGCGATGTTGACCATCAAGCGACGACCACGCACGTCCAAATTGCGTAGGACACCGAGCGCTTGGTTGGCGGCGTCCGGGCTGCTGCACGTCACGAACCCAAAGCCGCGTAGGCGTCCATCGGGGCCGAGCGGCAAATGCGTGCGGACTGGTGGAGGCAAGCTGTTGTCGGTGAACAGCGCGCTCACCTCTTGCTGAGTCACGTCGTAGGGCAGGTTGCCCACGTACAGCGTGCGATCTTCTTGGCCAGCTCCGCCCCCTGGGCTCATGCCACCGCCGCCACCACCACCAGGAGCACCACCGCCTTCGCGCGGCGACATGCCGCCCTCGCGCCGAGGTGGCTCGGACGAAAAGGGACGTACCGAGATCGGTCGTCCAGCTTGCAGCGAACCATCCAGCGAGTCGCGCGCCGTGCCTGCCTCTTCCGGTGTGGAGAAGGTGACGAAGCCGAAGCCTCGTACGCGACCCGTCGCGCGATCGCGCGGCAAGCTCACATCCGTTACGCTTCCACCTGTCGCTTCGAATATCTCCCGGAGTGCATCTTCCGTGATCGACTCGGGCAAGCCCGCGACAAAGAGCTTCCGTGCGTCCTCAGTCGCCATCTGTTTCCTATCGGTACCTGAACGTAAGTGCCGGCGCTCCCGTGACCTAGAGCCGAAGGCAATCGGAAAGAGCCCGCGAGTTACGATAACTTTCGAGCATTCCGCGTTCAAGTGCCGGCGGAGGGTCAGAGGTGCGCCGGCCCGCCGGCCGCTGCACTTGGGCGCCCGCCATTGCGGCGGCCCGCCGTCCTGATCCGCAACTTGCGGCGCTGATTGCAGCACGGCCGGCGTGGCGGGCTGGCGGTGCCCCCGTCGTTCGTTGATAGATTGAGCCTGTGCATTTGCGCATCATTCTCAATCCGACCGCCGCCAGCGGTGGTGCAGGCAGGAAAAAGGGCGCCATCGTCCGCGCTCTCACGGTGGGCGGGGCGGCGCCCGAGGTGGTTCAAACCGAGGGTCCGGGCGACGCCGGTCGCCTGATCCGTGAAGCGCGCCGCGACGGCGTCGAGTGCGTGGTGGTCGTGGGCGGCGATGGGACGCTCAACGACGCCGCCCAGGGCTTTCTGGAGGCCGACGGTAGCGTCGCGCGCGGGCCCGACCTCGCTCTGATCCCGTCCGGCACCGGTGGCGACTTTCGGCGCACGTTCGGGCTGTCCGATTCGATCGAGGAAGCCGCAGCGCGCCTGCTGGCAGCGACGCCGCGCCCGATCGACCTGGGGCTGCTGTCCGTCACGAGCGACAGCGGCGAGCGCCTGCGACGCGCGTTCATCAACATCACGAGCTTCGGCATCGGCGGGCTCACCGATCGCATCGTCAACTCCAGCCCCAAGTGGATGGGCGGCAAGGCGGCATTCTTGCTCGGCACGCTGCGCGCGATGCTGGTGTACAGAAACGTGCCCGTGCGCGTGCTGGTGGACGGGCAGCCCGTGCTGGAGGCGCCGATTTTCAACGTGGCGCTGGCCAACGCGCGCTATTTCGGCGGCGGCATGCTGATCGCGCCCGAAGCCGACCCGAGCGACGGGCTGCTCGACGTGATCGCGCTGCACGATCTGTCCCGTGTGCAAGGCATCGCACTCGCCCAGCACATTTACAAAGGCTCGCATCTGGGCCAGCCAGGCGTGCTGGTAGCGCGCGGCAAGGTGGTCGAGGCCGAGCCGCTAGCGCGCGGCGCCGAGGTGCTGGTGGATATGGACGGCGAAACGCCCGGACGCTTGCCGATCCGCGCCGAGCTGGCCCCGGGCGCGCTACGTCTTCGAGTGTGAGGGCAGCCTGGCCGCGGCGCCGAATGCTTCGGGCACCTGCGCGCGCTCGTAACCACCGCCGCGCGCCACGGCGGACAGCAGCTGCCGCAGCAAGAATATCCCGAGCGCCAGCAGCGCGAAGCACTCCCACTGCGCCGGCGTGAGCCCGAAGTAGCGCGGATCGATGGCGCCATGCACGTCCCCCGGCACCGCCTCGCGCTCGCGCAAGAAGTCGAGCGCGAAGCGCAGCGGTGCGTAGGACACACAGGCCAGCGCCGAGAAGAAGCCCCACGGTCGCGGCTTGCGCGCCAGCCACAGGAAGCCGAGCGCGAGCGGGATGGTCAGCGTTAGCTCGAGCAGGCCGAGGTCGAAGCGACCGCCACCCGGGTACTGCACGGCGAACCAGGCCTCGCTGCGCAAGCCTGGATGATCGTGAACGATCGAGCAGCCAGCGCGACCGAACGCCCACCCGACCGGCAGCATGGCCATCACGTTGTCGGCGTATGGCAGCACCGGCACTCGGTGGCGCGCACGCCAGATCAGCATGCCGATCACCCCCCCCGTGAAGCCGCCGAAGCTCGACAAACCATCCCACAGCCGCAGCAGCGACCACGGATCGTCGAGCATGCGCTGCGGATAGTAAAATACCTCGTCGAGCACGTGCGCACCCACGAAGCCCACGCCCACCCCCCAGGCGATGAACGAGCTCATCACCCGTTCGTCGAGCCCCAAGCGGCGCGCGCGGCGCAGCGTCAGGTAAGCGCCCAAGTAGACGCCGGTCGCCACCAGCATGCCGAACGGCTTGAACGACAAGGCCGCCTGCGGAAAGCCCCCCAGCGCGCCGGCCGGCAGCAGCACCAGCTCGGGCAGCGTGAGGTATGGGATCAGCGGCGCGCTCAGCATATCCGCGCCAGCATAGCTCAGGGCAGCCGCTGCGCCGGCTCGACCTCGATCACGTCGTCTTGCGCCGGACTCTCGCCAGCAAGCATGCGGGCGTGCAGCCCTCGGCAGCGCCGTTCGAGCACCACCGGCGGCTGAGCTGGCACTTCGCACTCGCTGGCCGGCAGGATCGGCTCCAGCAACGCGCGCGTGAGCAGCGCCGAGCGATTGACCGCATCCTGACGTTGCTCGGGGGTCGGGCTGGGCAGCGCCGTGAGCGAGAGCGCCTCGGCGAGCCGCGTCCAAAGCTCCGGCCCCGCCAGGCGGGCGCGAGACAATAGGCCTGACTCGAGCAGCAGCTCGATCTCCAGCACGGCCCCGCGCTCCACCAGCGTGCGCTCGCCCGGCACTTCGTAGCTGGGCTGCAGCAGCTTGCGACAGCGGTCCCCCTGGCACGTGCCGCGCGGCTCGCTCAGGCGAAAGGCGAAGATGGTCTCGTCGGAAAGCTCGCTGGTCGGCTCGCCGAAGGTGCGGATCCGGAGCAGCCGCGCCGTCCAGTCCTTGAACAGGCCGACGAACGCGCGCCGACTGGCGTCGGCACTCGCTAGCCGCTGCTGCGTGGCCGCGATGCGCTTGTCCTCTTCCGTGAGCTGGACCCGGCGCTGGCGCGCGCGACCCTCCAGCGCGGCGATACGCCCCCGCACCTCGACGACGTGCGGCCCGTTGGGCAGCGCCTGTTCGTAGGCGTATAGCCTCGGCAGCTGCGCAAACGCGGCCAGGTAGTAGCGCTCCTCCGCCGTTTCGAACCAGCTGCGTAGCTGGCGTTCATGCGGGCCACCCTTCACCTCGTGCAGGTAGCGGTAGGCGGCACGCAAACGCTCCTCTTCGGTGGGGGCGATGCGCGCCGCCCGATACAGGTGGTAGTCCTCCGGACGCTCCGTCAGCGTCGGCATGCTGGCGCAGCCGAGCGCCGCCGACCCAGCCAGGACGAGCTGCAGCAATCGACGTGCGGCGTGTGTCACGGCGTTGCTCCCGCTGGGCAAAAACCGCACTCGGTGGGCGCCTCGGGCGCCACGTCGCTCATGAAATTGCGAAAATCTTCGCAGCTGCCGTCGTCGAGCGCGCGCAAACACACCTCACCGTCGTGCACTAGTGGCACGCAATCCTCGGGAAAGGACGACTGCACCAGCTCGTCCTGGCAAGCGCGCGAGCAAGCCGCGGTGTCCAGACCGCAATCGCGGCAGTGCTCACACTCGATGTATTGCTTGCTAGCGAAGAACGTCCCGGGGTCGAGCTCCTGCGGCTCCTGGCCACAGCCGCCGACGTCCCCCGGCACCGGTGCGGCGCAGAACGCCAGCAGCACCACCCCCAGGGCAGCCTTGCCGAGCTGTATCGCGCCGCGCCTCATGGTAGCCGCTCCAGGTCGAAGAATACGCCGACGGCGAGCGACAGCACGGGGATCACGGTCAGCGGCTTCTCGACCGTGGCCGCGCCGTAGAACACGCTGAAATCCAGCTCGGTGCCCAAGCCGAAGTTCGCGCTCAAGAAATACACGGCGCCAAGCCCCGCCTCGAGCCCTAGGCTCGCATCCGGCTCGAGCACGATTGGTAGCCCCGCCCGACCGTAGGTCAGCACGCGCGGACCGAGGCGCTTGACGAGCAGGTAAGAGGGCGCGAGCACCTCCTGCCCAATGCCGTCGATCGCGATCGAGAGGTGCATGGCGACGCCGTGCTCGAAGCCATTCGGATCGCCGAACGTGCGACCGAGGTGCAGATCCAGGTAGGTCGCGGTGAGCGACAGCGACTCGGCGTCCTCGCCGAGCACCTTGCGCAGACGGTAGGGATTGTTGAAGCGCAGTCCGCGCCCCACGTACAGCCCGCCCAGCCAATGCTGATAGCCGCGCGCCTCACGCGGCGTGCGCGTTGGCGGAGGCCGAGGCGGAGGCTGCTCGTCGAGCATCGGCTGCGACTGGGGCTCGCTGAACGGATCCTCCCCGTCCGCGGCCGTGGCCACGGTCGGCATGAGCGCTGCGAAGCCGAGCGCCAAGAACCCGAGCGCCAGCTCAGCTCTGACAGGCGAGTTCGACCGCATCCACCGCTCTCGGAATGTGCGCCGTCAGCACTTCATTGCCCGATTCGGTGACGAGCACGTCGTCTTCGATTCGAACCCCGATACCTCGGTAACGTTCGGCTGCTCCCGTCGCTTGCTCCGACACGTAGATGCCCGGCTCGACCGTGAGCACCATGCCCGGCTCGAGCGGGCGAGCCTTGCCCGACTGGTAATAAGCGCCCACGTCGTGCACGTCCATGCCCAGCCAGTGGCTGCACTTGTGCATGTAGTAGGTCTTGTAGCGCTGCTCGGCCATCACCTCCTCGATCGAGCCTTCCAGCAGCCCGAGCGCGATCAGGCCCTGGCTGATGACCTCGGCCGAGGCGACGTGAACCTCGTCGAGCGTGGCCCCTGCCCTGGCCTTGTCGATGGCGCGCTCCTGCGACGCCAGCACGATCTCGTAGATGGCGCGCTGTTCCGGCGAAAAGCGCCCGCTGACCGGGAACGTGCGGGTCACGTCGGACGCATAGTAGTCGAGCTCGCAACCGGCATCGATGAGCAGCAGCTCTCCGTCCTGCATCACGCGGTTGTTGCGCCGGTAGTGCAAGATGGTGGCGTTGGGTCCCGAACCCACGATCGGCTCGTAAGCGGGACGCTCGCACCCGCTGCGCCGAAAAATGCCCCTGAACATTGCGTCGATCTCGCACTCGTTCACGCCAGGCCTAGCCGCCTTCATCGCCGCCAGGTGCGCCTCGCCGCTGATGCGAGCGGCTCGGCGCATGATATCGAGCTCCTCGGGCTGCTTGAACAAGCGCAGCTCGTGCAGCTGCAGCTCGGCGTCCACGATGCGGGTCGGATAGACGGCACCGCGGCGACCACGGCGACGCGCGCCTTCGAGCGCGGCGAGCAAGACATCGTCCTGCGCTCGGTGCCGCCCGATCGAGCAAGTCAGCTCGGGTGCGCCCAGCAGCAGCTCGGGCAGCCGCCGTTCGAGCTCGTCGATCGGGTAGGCGGCGTCCGCCCCGAACTCCTTCATGGCGCCTTCAACGCCCGCACGCCGACCGTCCCAGGTCTCGCGTTCGGGATCGCGCGGGCGCACGAACAGCACCAGCTTGTCCTTGTCCGCGACGCTCGAGAGCACGAGCACGCTGTCGGGCTCGTCGAAACCGGTCAGGTAGAAAAAATCCGAGCTCTGCCGGTACTCGTGCTCGACGTCGTTGTTGCGGATCGCGGTCGGTGTCGAAAACAGCACCAGAACGCCCGGGTGCATCGCGGAGAGCAGGCGGGCGCGGCGCTCGCTGAAGGGCTGCAGCATCTGTTCGAGATATTAGTTTGAATTGACTGACGCGGTGCGGCAAGCTACCAGAACCTAGAGCCCGTCGTGCCGACCGAGCCCCCGCCCCCGCCGGACCGAGAAGAACCCGAGCGCGAGGAGAAGCGCCTCGAGCGCGCGCTCCGCGAGATCGTGCGCAAGGTCATCGAGGCCGGCTACGAACGGATCAGTGAAGGTCCGGAAAACGTGCGCCATCTGATGTCGGAGCTGAAGCTTCCGAAAGAGACGCTCGGCGCGCTGTTCGGTACGCTCGACGAAACCAAGAACGGCCTGTACCGGGTGGTTGCCCGCGAAGTGCGCGATTTCTTGGAGCACTCCAACCTGGCCGAGGACATCGTCCGCGGGCTGACAGCGCTATCGTTCGAAATCAAGACCGAAGTGCGCTTCATCCCCAACGATGCGCGCCCCAACCGTCCCACGCCCGACGTTCGTTCCAAGGTGAGCGTCAAACGGGCGTCTGCACCGCCGTCGACGCCACCTGCTCAAGACGGGACTTCCCAAGCGGCCGAGTCTGAGAAAGATTCGGGGTCCTCCCACGACGGTTAGCGTCGAGAAAACCCACCTCGCAAGGAAACTCAGAACGTGAAGGCACTTACCGCAGGCAGTGAAGTCGACGCGTATTGTACGCGCTGCCGCCTGGATCTCGGACACCGCATCGTCGCTATGGTGGGAGGCGCGCCCAAGCGCGTCATCTGCCAAACCTGCAACTCGGAGCACAACTACCGAGCGCCCCGCACACCGAGCGGTCCCTCGGTGTTCATTCGCAACAAGAAGGTGGCGCCCAAGGCGACCGCAGCGCAGCGGGTAACCCAGAAGGTGCGCGCCGAGCAGGAACGTCAGGACACCTGGGCCACGCGCACGCTGGGCAAGGCGGTCGACGCTTTCACGAAGTACGGGATGGATCGCCACTTCCAGGCCGGAGAGCTGATCATGCACTCCAAGTTTGGCGAAGGTTACGTGGACGCCGTGCTCGACGGCGGCAAGGTCAGCGTGATGTTCCGCGACGGGGCGCGGACCCTCGCGCATAAGGCTTCTTAGCCTCCGCTGCGCGATGCGGCGCAGCTTGTTTCGCTGCACCGCCCCGGACAGGCGGGCCGCGACGTGCGTCGGGGCCCGCGCTCTCGCGCGCAGCGCGTGAACTTTCGCGCGAGCCGCGCCCGCTGTCGCGCGGGGCGCTGTCGCGCGGACCGCCGGCGTTGGCGCGCGGAGCGCTCTCGCGTGGGCCGCGGGCGTTTGCGCGCGGAGCATTCTCGCGCGGACCGCGAGCGTTCTCGCGCGGACCGCGGGCGTTCTCGCGCGGACCGCGGGCGTTCTCGCGCGGACCGCGGGCGTTCTCGCGCGGACCGCGGGCGTTCTCGCGCGGACCGCGGGCGTTCTCACGTGGGCCGCGGGCGTT